>JAGPUY010000108.1 GCA_018067265.1 Oceanihabitans sp.
AATATCAAAATCATCTTTTATATCAGAAATAATAATCTCTCTATTAGATAACTTGTAATTCTGTATGGTGTCTTGGAAAAATAAAGAATAACGGTCTAACTGTCTTTTAATAGCTCTATGCGTTTCGGCTGTTTTACTCCTACCGTTTATACTTAAAGGCAGTTTGTTTTTAGAATCCCATTCTTCTGGAGCTATATGTTCTCCTGTAGAATATACAAATCGACGTCCTTCATCTTTAAAATAGGCTTTTAAATAAATTAATGATAATCCAGCGTTATTAGGCTTTTTCAAATTAAAAGTACATTTCATAGCAAAAATATTAGGTGTCAATATAGGTGTCAGTAAATATAGTATTTAATATACTTTTAGAACTATATCTAATAATACACTTATTAACAATTTGCTGATTTTAAAAGGATTAACACAAATAAGCAATAACAAAATATATAAGGTTCAAATACCTCATTCTCCGCAAAAGGAAAAACCATAACGAAAGTTATGGTTTTTTTGTTTTATACAAAACACGAAATTCACTTCAGCATTTTGTGTAAAACAAAAAATACAAATCAAGTAACACTGGATTTGGTTTTCTATACTTGTATTGGATAACCTTAGCGGGATATGCAATCCGCATTCTCCGCAAAAGGAAAACCATAACGAAAATTTTGTTTTATAGAAAAAGTGAAGTTCCACTTTAGCATTTCACCTTTTTATCACAGATATACTCTTGTAACTTTTATAATCCAAACAAATAGCAACACCTCTCTCCTATGTCTCCAACGAGCAACAGCCTTTTCTTTAATCGAATATAAATCGACCATTAACAAAGCATAAAGAGCATATTTAAATTCAGGTGTAAAATATTTTTTTTCACGTTAAAAAATCAGCTACATTTACAAGCAATTATTGCTTATATTTGTAGCGCTATGAAATTTATATCCCAAAACATACGTCATTTAAGAAGTTTAAAAGGAGTTACACAAGAAGTGTTTGCGGAAGACTTACAAGTAACCCGATCACGCATAAGCTCTTACGAAGAAGGTCGCTCTGCACCTACTATTGAAATGCTCATTCAATTGTCGGATTATTTTAAACTTCCTATAGATATTTTGCTTCGAAATGATTTAACGAAAGCAAAAGACACGTCGTTTATCGAATTAGGAAACCAGCGTGTTCTGTTTCCAATTACTGTAGATAGCGATAATGAAAATCTCATTGAAATTATTCCTGTAAAAGCTTCCGCAGGATATTTGGCAGGATATGACGATCCGGAATATATTGAGCAACTTCAAAAAATAAAATTGCCGTTTTTACCAACAGGAAAACATCGCGCATTTCCTATTAAAGGAGATTCCATGCTTCCCATGAAAGATGGCGCATTTGTTATTGGCCGTTTTGTAGAGGATAGAAGTGAAATAAAAACAGGAAAAACCTATGTTTTAATCACCTTAAATGATGGTATGGTGTATAAACGCGTGTATAATAATATTGATTTGAATGGCTCTTTGTTGCTCATGTCAGACAATAAAGTCTACAACGATTACAGTGTGCCAATTAATGAAGTATTAGAACTTTGGGAGTTTACTTGTAGTATTAATACTCAAGAATACACCGAAGAAGAACTAAAAATTAGTAGTATTCTCGGTATGTTTAACGAATTAGGCGTAGAATTAAAAGCTTTAGAACGAATTATAAGATGATGTACACCATTATTGATGTGGAAACTAGCGGAACTAGTAACCGAATTACAGAGATTTCCATTTTTAAATACGACGGAAAACAAATTGTAGATGAATTTACATCGCTTGTCAATCCGGAAGTGATTATCCCAGTATATATCACTTCGTTAACCGGAATTGATAATAGGATGGTCGCCAATGCGCCTACTTTTTCAGAAATCGCAGATGATGTGCTAGCTATTACGGAAGATACGATCTTTGTCGCGCATAATGTCAACTTTGATTATAATGTGATACGCAATGAATTCAAGGATTTAGGTATCGATTTCAATCGAAAGAAATTATGTACTATTCGTTTGTCACGAAAATTAATTCCGGGACATAAATCCTATAGCTTAGGAAAACTTTGTGCGGCATTACATATTAATATTGTTGGTAGACATCGCGCAAGAGGTGATGCGGAAGCAACCGTTGTTTTGTTTGAAATGCTATTGCAGAAAGAAGGCGCAGAAACGGTTTTTAATGAATTCTTAAAAAAAACCTCGAAAGAAGCCACATTACCTTCGCATTTACCGACTTCCGTTTTTAATAACCTATCGGATAAACCAGGTATTTATTACTTTAAAAATAAGAAAGGCACCATTCTCTACATCGGAAAAGCCAAAAATATTAAAAAACGAGTTTTAAGTCACTTTTACAGCAAAACACAGAAATCTTTAGATCTATGTCGAGAAACTTCAAATATTGACTTTGAATTATCTGGTAGTGAGCTTATCGCTTTCCTGATGGAAGATGCCGCGATTAAACAGCATTATCCGGAATTTAATGTGGTTTCTAAACGTGCACCAAAAGCGTATGCTGTTTTTAGTTATGAAGATAGAAAAGGGATAAAACATTTGGCATACAACACCTTAAAAGCAACACCTAATGCCTTGCAAACCTTTTCAACTATTACCGATTGCCGACAGTATTTAGAAAAAGTGTGTACCCAGTTTGATCTGTGTCCTAAATTTTGCCATTTACAAGAAGCTGTTGCCCAATGCTCGCATTATAAAATAACTACATGTAAAGGAGTTTGTTGTGATAATGAAACAGTAAACATATATAACACGCGTGTCATGGCAGCAATTACCTATACTATGGAAAACAAACAAGATTTGGTGCTCAAACAAAAAGGACGAAATAGCCACGAGGAAGCTTTTGTACTCATTAAAAACGATGTGTATTTGGGCTACGGATTTCTAGATAAATCGGAACAGATTAATACTCCAGAAGATTTAGAAAACTTCTTGATTCCGCAAAAGGACAACCTAGATGTGCAGAAGATTTTGAGGGCTAAAATGAAAGCTAGTTAAGAAGCTCTTTTTGGGTGCCCATTCTAAAATAAGGTTCTTCCCCAAGATATTTCGGATTGCCATGTTTCTCCGATTTTACAGCCTCTTTTTGCTCTAATAAAACACATAAAAAAGACATTCTTACTACCATTTAAAAGGATATTTTTTCAAATATAAACGCTCCTAGTAATGCTTTTCAACGTGTTTAATCGCGCTTTATCGGTATTTATTTTTATATTAGCCTATAATTAAAACTAGAGACTATAACTACATACCTTTGACTATGTGCACATATACGTCACTTTAAACCCAGATTATGAAACAACTTAACGTACTCATTGCTACCCTTTTTTATGCAATACTTTTTACGAACTCACAAAACATAACTGCGCAAACTCCTGGACAATCGGAGTTTGATGCCAGCGGAAATGGCTATATTGAATATATCCATGGAAACCTACCTATTATTATCTCTGCACCACATGGCGGAACCATTACTTCTGGATCTTTACCAAACAGAGGTTGTGGTACTACAGAACCGGATGATAATACAGGAATTTTAATTAGAGCCATACAAGATGAGATCTTTGCACAAACTGGTGGTTATGCACATATTATTATAAATAATTTAAATAGAATTAAATTAGATCCTAATCGTGAAGTTGCCGAAGCTACTTGTAGTAGTAACACCAATGAAACCGATACCAATCAAGCGTTATATTACTGGAATGCTTTTCATAACTTTATTGATGACGCCAGTGCTTCGGTAGAAACCAATTACAGCAAAGGTTTGTATATTGATTTACACGGACAAAGTCATACGACACCAAGAATAGAAATTGGATATAGAATATCTCGTAGTGATTTAACCAATAGTACTACCAACCATTTAAATACGGTTACAGGTGCTACACTTACTAGTTTGGTTGCAAATAACTTGAATAACTATACACAAGAAGAATTAGTTAGAGGAACAAATAGTTTAGGTGCTTTATTCCATAATGCACCAGGTACTTATTATGCAAGTCAGAATTATCCAGGATGTGGAAGAAATGGAACAAATGGATACCGAGCAACGCCAAGTAACTTTTATGGTGGAAGCGGAAGTTGTAACGATACAGCACCAAATAATAGCAGTTATTTTAGTGGTTTCTATTATAATAACGAACGTCATGGTTCTGGACCTGCAGCTAGTGATGGTCTAGGTGGTGGAGGTACCATAGATGGTATTATGACTGAAGTAAATAGACGTGTTAGAGATGTAGGAAGCACACTAGAACCTTTTGCTATGGATTATGCCAATGTAGTACTAAACTATATCGATATACATTATAATGATTTTACCATCTTTAATTATGGAGCTGCCACATATGATGTAACAGATACAGACCCATCGCCAACAATAGATGGAGTTCCTAATGGAATATTTACTAGTACCACAGGATTAACTATAAATGCTAATACAGGAGAAATCGATGCGTCCAATTCATTAGTTGGTATCTATACCGTCACCTATTCTTTTGGACCAACATCTACCACGTACCCAAATGGCTATTATAGCACCACAAGAAATGTTGAAATAACAGACAATACGCTAAGTACAGAAACTATAGAAAGTGAACACTTATTATTTGTGTATCCAAATCCAACAGAAGATTTTATCCACTTTAAAGCTTCTAAAAAAATATCGGAAGTACTCCTATATAATACTATCGGGCAAACCATTGGAAATTATACTTTTAATGAAAACACAGGAAAAATAGATCTTTCTAGTTTTCCCACTGGATTATATATCGTTCAGTTTTTAGACGACAACAAAAATAAAGTGTTAACCAAACAAGTAGTGAAGAAGTAAATCACTGAAGCCATCGGTTGCAATATCCTTTAAAATAGGTGTAGAAAATCTACAGATACTAAAAAGGTATCTCTACTATTTATTTTCGGATACTGTAAATTTTCGCCAAATAACAGGTTACAGCACTTCGTTATATGAGCTAGCTATTTTAAAACAATCGTAAAACACTGTAAATCAAAATTTTATTTTCACTTTCATTTCAAACAAAGCCAGTATACACATACTGGCTTTTCTATTTTTAAAAAATGAAAAAAGTGTTAAATTTTACATTTTGTCGGATTTTTTTGCATTTCAAGGATGTTTTATTGAAAAATTATATATATTAGCACCGAATTAATTGATAAACCCCATAATTCTGATGAAAAAAATTACGTTTGTAGCTTTATTGCTACTTTTGGTTACACAACTAACCTACTCTCAAGAAGCCTATAAAAAAGTTAGCATTAATGCTACGCCAAATGCAATACAGCAACTAGACGATGAAGGTATTGATCTTACTTGTGGTGTTATTATTAGAGACAATAAGATTGATATTGAGTTAAATCAATATCAATTGGATAACTTAACCAATAAAGGTATTCCATATACGGTATTGATAGAAGATATGGTTGCATTTTACAGCCAAAGAGCTATAGCAGATTTACCAAGAGCTAGTAGAGAATTACAACAAATGAAAGCTACTGAAGCTTCTTATCGTTCTTACAGTGTAGATGAAGTTTTAAATAATGTAGGGCAATACAGTGAATGCGAAGAAATGGATTGGACTGTACCTGCAAATTGGAATTTAAATGATGCCGCAAATTATCCAACCGAAACCAATCACTTTGGTGGTTGTTTAACCAACGAAATGGTAGAAAACGAGTTAGATGCTATGCGAGCACAATATCCAGGACTTATTTCGGTAAAATCGGATGCTTCATTAGTATCTGGCGAATCAGACATAGCAGCTAATAAACAAACTACTTTTGAAGGAAGAACCGTTTATTATGTTAGAATCTCTAATGACCCAAATGTGGATAACCCGGACAGACCAGAGACTTTATACCAATCGCTTATTCACTCTAGAGAAGCAGCTACTGTAATGAATCAGTTATATTTTATGTGGTATCTTTTAGAAAACTATGCTACAGATCCTGCAATTCAGAATTTATTAAACAACCAAGAATTATATTTTATACCTGTATTAAATCCAGATGGTTTTGTATACAACCAAACAAATGCACCAAATGGTGGTGGTGGACAACGTAAAAACAGAAATACGACTGACTCTAACTCTTGTAGTACCTACCTAGATGGTATTGATTTAAATAGAAATTCTGCATATTACTGGGGTAATGGTGGTTCTTCTGACCAATCT
>JAGPUY010000109.1 GCA_018067265.1 Oceanihabitans sp.
TTGATGTTCGTACTCTAGAAAGCTACAAATCACAATTAGAAAAAGTTTCCGAAATTGTTCCTAGACTATTAGCTTTAAGCGACACTTACAATATTCAGTTAACCTTTGCCACCGTTGGATTTTTATTCGCCAAAACCAAAGGAGAAATTATTCAATTTAGTCCAAAAATCAAACCTAGCTATAACAATTCTAATTTTAGTCCGTATCGACTATTAAACACTATTGGAAAAAATGAAACCGAAGATGTCTATCACTACGCAACTTCATTAGTAGAAAAAATACAACAAAATAGCAAGCATGAAATAGGAAGTCATACGTTTTCCCATTATTACTGCAACGAATCTGGACAAACAGTAGAAGAGTTTGAAGCAGATTTATTAGCAAGTATAGAAATTGCCAAACAACGCAATATTATCATAAAAAGTATTGTTTTTCCTAGAAACCAGATAAACGAAAATTATTTAAAAATTTGTGTAAAACATAATATTTTGAGCTATCGAGGTATTGAAAACCATTGGATGTACAATACCAAAGACACCAAGCACCTAGGCAAAACAAAAAATAGAATTTTCCGATTATTAGATGCTTATTTAAACATTTCCGGACACAACACACACGATTTAGAATTACAACATGGCTTGGTAAATATTGCTTCTAGTCGGTTTTTAAGAACTTACAGTACGAAGTTATCCTTTTTAGAGAATCAGAAAATGAAAAGAATTAAAAGAGGAATGACCTATGCTGCAAAGCACAAACAAGTATATCACTTGTGGTTTCATCCTCATAATTTCGGAGAAAATACCGAACAGAATTTTAGAGCTTTAGAAGAACTATTTCTTCATTACAAGACACTTGAAAGCGCCTATAACTTCAAGAGTAAAACAATGACTAGCTTGGCGGAATTAGCAAAGAATTAATCCAACAAAATCCTATAATTAACTTCTTGTCCTACTACATAATAACACATCTTATTTAAACTTTTAGTTTCATAGATACATAAACCTGAAATAGCTTCCGGTTGCTTATATAATTCGTCATAAACAATAGGTTTTAAAAAGGCGAAATTCGCATGTTTCAAATCGATTAACTGCATAGTGCTTGTATCTTCTTTTGCTTCTAATTTTTCAATAATATATTTCCTTCTTGCAACCGTTTCCGCTTTCTTTCCTTTTAATAAAAATTTAAGCTTTACATATTTTTCATTTACATTTTTATCTCTTAAATATTGCTTCAGCGCATATTTCGATTTTATAAATTTTGCTGTCACAGAAGCTATTATGCTTTTAGAATCGTATACAATGTGATTTTCGTAGGTGTACTCTTTGTTCGTCCATCTATTTTTATATTCATATTCTCCTTTCGAAAAATCATAAATAGTGTATCCGTTATCAAAACACCAATTAAACAGCTTGATTATTGTGGTATGCCCTAAATTAAATCGGTAATAATCGGTATCAAAAGAAGTGATAGCGTAAAACATGGTGGTATCCGACAGAAAACTCAGCGAAACTCCAATTGGTTTATCATCATTACTAATTACTATTAATAATGCGCGCTTTTCCTGAAGCATTTTAAAAATTAAATCGTAATAATAACCCCAAGTATCTAATATATCATTGTCTTTTTGCAGCTCATTAAATCGCTTGGTAAGCAACGCTTTAAAACCATCCATTATTACCTGATACGCTTCTTTTTCTATACTTTCATTATAAATAGAATAGCTAATATTAAAACACCCCTCTAGTCGTTCTTGATTTCGTCTAAACTTATATCTTGTATTCGATTTAAACTGCTTTTTAGCAAAAGCATCATAACTTTTAAAAGCATCTAATTCTGCTAAAAAACCTTTGTACTGTGCTACTTTACAGGTTTTTAAAGCGGAAGTGTTTGGCGTTTCCAAATTAAAATAAGAAGGCACATCATGCATTAAAAAAGTTTTTCCTTTAAAATCTTTCTCTATCGGATTCACAACGTAAGACATCCCATTGGTAATATTTTTACCAACATTATAATATAGAGGAAGCATGCCGCTTTTTACAAAGGTCACATCTTTAAGGAACTTAAAACTTAAACCTGGTTTTGAGGCATTAAAATAGGTAGACCAAATTGTAGTAAAGGTCTTGGAAACAAATGGGTTGTTTTTCATAAAATAATTAATAGCTTTCACGAAATTATTACTTAAAAAGAATATAACCTAACTAGACGCCTTATTAAAATCTTAAACGAGTAGCTATATTCCTATATTTTCGTATATTTAACTACATCTATAACAAGTAGTTATAGACACTTCCCTCTAACGCATGGATCTAGCAAAAATCAATAAAAAAAATTAACTGTTTTTATATAAATAAATTAACTCTAAAGCGTGTTTAAATACAGATAAAACTTAATATCTTTATTATTTAATCAAAGAACGTTTAAATGGGTTCTTTGTCGTATTTTTTTGATTTATACTCTAAAAACCACAATATTTATATGGCTATTAATGAATCTACACTGAATTCTAAAATCTGGTTATCTCCACCTCACATGAGTGGACACGAACAAGAATTCATAACAGAAGCATTTAAATTAAATTGGATTGCTCCCTTGGGACCAAACGTAAACGGCTTTGAAAAAGATATTGAAACATATCTAGGCCAAGATAGTTACGCTACGGTTTTAAGTTCGGGCACTGCAGCGATTCATCTTGCGTTAACCCTTTTAGGTGTTACACAAGGTGACGAAGTGATATGCCAAACAAAAACGTTTGTAGCATCTGTAAACCCAGTGGTTTATTTAGGAGCAACACCTATTTTAGTCGATAGCGAAGAACAAACCTGGAACATGTGTCCGGTGTTATTAGAAAAGGCAATAAAAGATAGAATTAAAAAAGGAAAAAAACCAAAAGCTATTATAGCTATTAATTTATACGGAATGCCCTATAATGTAAATAAAATACAAGCAATATCTAATCAATACAACATTCCTGTTGTAGAAGATAGCGCGGAAGCATTTGGCAGCCAGGTTAATGGTCAGAAATGCGGTACATTTGGCGATTTTTCTATTCTTTCGTTTAACGGAAATAAAATAATCACGACATCTGGTGGCGGCGCTTTAATTTGCAAAACGGAAGCTTTAAAGAAAAGAGCCATCTTTTTAGCTACACAAGCCAAAGAAGACGGCATAGAATACGAACACAAAACGATTGGTTACAATTACAGAATGTCTAATATTATTGCAGGCGTTGGTAGAGGACAAATGAAAGTTCTTGACAATTATGTAGCATTAAGAAAAAGAAACCACAACCATTATTACAAGCAATTACAACACTTGGAAGCTATTACCTTTTTACAAGAACCTGAAGGATATAGCTCTAACAGATGGTTAACCTGTATTCTATTAGACACCAAACAGACAAGAGATAATTTATTAAAACTATTAAACGACAATAATATTGAAGCAAGACCTTCTTGGAAACCAATGCATTTACAACCTTTACATAAAGACGCTCCCGCCTATTTAAATGGCGTTTCGAATAATTTACATGAAAGAGGTTTATGCTTACCAAGCGGATCTTGTCTTACAGAAGCAGATTTAAACAGAATAACAAAACTAATTATATCGCATTTTGATTAATTATAATGACATATTAAGAAAACTAACAGAGCGGTACGCATCCAAGTGGCTTGTGCTATTGTTTGATTCTTGTATTGTACTCTTCACTTTTTTTATAGCCTATATAATTAGATATAACTTTGTTATAGAATTTAATTTTTACACTTTCTTAAAACAACTGCCATTTGTATTCGCAGCAACGATAATTAGCTTCTTAATAGTTAGTTCTCATAAAGGTGTTGTACGATTTACAGGAGTTAAAGATGTAGTTAATGTGGTCATTGGTTTAAACATTTTAGCTACTATTTTAATCATTACCACCTATATAAGTAGAGAATATAATTTTGATAGTGTTTTTGATATT
>JAGPUY010000063.1 GCA_018067265.1 Oceanihabitans sp.
TTTTTTTCCGTTTAAAAAAAAAGCTAGAATAACCAATCCTATAGAGAAACCTCCAAGGTAAAATCCAATACGTTTTATTAAATGCACAATTTAAAAAATAAGTAAGTTAATATCGCTGTGTTTCAAATCGAACCATTCACCAACCGATTTGTTGGTTAAAATTCCGTGGTAAAAGTACAACCCATTTTTTAAACCTTTATCAAATCTTAAAGAATTTTCTAAACCACCATCTTCGGCAATTTTTAAAAGATACGGTGTAAACATATTACTAATTGAAATAGAGGCAGTTCTAGCAAATCGAGCAGGAATATTTGGTACACAATAATGTATCACGCCATGTTTAATAAAGGTAGGGTGTTTATGTGATGTAACCTCGCTGGTTTCAATACATCCTCCCATATCTATGCTAACATCTATAATAACAGCGCCAGATTTCATATTACCAACCATGGTTTCAGTAACAATAATTGGTGCTCTATTTTTTCCTCTAACCGCACCAATAGCAACATCGCATCTTTTTAAAGCTTTTGCTAAGTTTTTGGGCTGCAGTGTCGAAGTGTAAATGGTCATACCTAAGTTGGTTTGCATTCTTCGTAATTTGGTAATCGAATTATCGAATACTTTCACATTTGCACCAAGTCCGATAGCACTTCTAGCAGCAAATTCACCAACGGTTCCTGCTCCAATAATAACAACTTCAATAGGAGGAACGCCACTAATATTACCAAACATTAATCCGTTACCTTCATTTACATTACTTAATAACTCGGAAGCAATAAGCACAGCCGAAGTTCCTGCAATTTCACTTAAAGAACGTACCGCGGGATAGGAACCATCTTCGTCTCTAATAAACTCGAAAGCAAGTGCAGTAATACGTTTGTTTGCTAAGGTTTCAAAATATTTCTTGTTTTGCGTTTTTAACTGCAAGGCAGAAATTAATATACTTTGCGGATTAATTAATTGTATTTGATCTAGAGTAGGAGGTTCTACTTTTAAAACTATAGGGCAACCATATACTTTTGCGGTATCGTTAGTAATTTCTGCTCCGGCTTCACTATAATTTTTATCGCTAAATTTTGCACCTTCACCAGCTCCAGTTTCCATTAAAACCCGATGCCCATTACTAACAAGTGCAGAAACGGCATCTGGAGTTAAGCAAACTCGCTTTTCTTGAAAAGCGGTTTCTTTCGGTATACCTATAAATAGGTTTCCTTTTTGTTTAAAAATCTCAAGTGTTTCCTCTTGTGGAAGTAATTGTTGCTTAGTAAAAGGAGATAAAGGTTTAGACATATACGGACCAATTTGTTGGATAGTCAAATTACGAATAATTTTAATTTATATAAAAATTAAAAATTAAAAGATTTATATAGAAAATATGCTCTATTTTTTGTAATATTATATGTAGATATGAAAAACCTTTTTAAAAATATAAAAGAATTAAAAACCAAAGATGTAGTAATTGCTTTACTGATACTTGCTTTACCTTTTTTGTTTTACTTGTATAAACTAGCTCCAGACACTCCAGTGTGGGAAACAAGTTGGTTTACGCTTAATTCAGGAGTTTGGGAAAGTATTTATCTTTATTTATGGTTAACATTTACTAGATTGTTATTGGTTGTTATTCTCTCTATTTGGTTTATTACGTGCAAGCATTGGTGGCGTTATGTGATTTTGGTGCCGTTAATTATTGAATTGTTCAAATTTATCTCTGTCTTTAATAATAATGTTTCTGTTATAGATGAAATAGAGTATATATATAGTTTACCATTTACTATACCTATAATTTTATTTATTATTTTTATTTCAAAAAAAATCAATTATTATTCTAAATATTTGGACTTAAATAATGAGATGAATGCGGAAATAGAAAGTTTATTAAATGAATTAGAAATTAATAATGATAAAGCTATGGTAATTGAAGATTTTAAAAAACTCAAAGAAAATAAATCCAGTTTAAGCACAGAAGATTACAAAAATAAGTTAATGTATTTAAGAAAGCATTTAACAAAATTATAGATATGTCAAGGATATTTGCAGTCAATAGAGCCGATTTTCTAAAGGATTTTAGTATCGTTTTTATTATAGTTATTTCTCCTTTTTTATTCTTTCTATATATGCTATCACCTGAAAAAACAGGTGAATGGGAAACTTGGCTTTTTCATATAAATATAAACAATACTGGATATGAGGTAGATGAGTTTCTTTGGTGTATTAGCACTTATTTTTTGATTACTATAAACTTAAGTTTATGGTTTGTTAGCTGCAAACACTGGTGGAGATATGTAATATTGATACCAATAATTATTGAGTTAGAAAAAATCAATTTGATTTATTATGATTTGAGTTACGATATACTTGACTATAAATTTCATTACAGCTTCATTTTAAGTATACCAATAATCATTTTTCTCTTTGTTTTATCTAAAAAGCTTAATTATTACTCTTTATCTAAAAGTATTAATAAACAAATAGATGACGAAATAAATGTACTAATGAAACATGTATCCAATTATAAAACAGAGGACTATAAGAAGTATAAGAAAAAACTTGTGCTATTAAGAAAGCAAAAAATAAACCTGGATAAAAAGGAATATCTTATAAAACTAATTAAATTACGGGACGACTTTGCTTTAAATCCAGAAAATAAATAAATAAATAAACACTATTTGCTTTCTGTGTTCTTTAATTCTTTTAAAATTTCATCCAAAAGCAACTTTTTTTCAGCACTCCATTTTTCCGTTAACCTATCGTTAATGTATTGCTCTATTTCAAGGTTCGTTTTGCTTGTTTTTTGTTTCGTATTCTCTAGTAACATATTACCTTCCCCGGTAATTAACCAAACTAAATTTATTTGTGGGTATAATTGTATAATACGTTCTATAACATCACTACCAACCGAAGCATTGTTTTTTTGCATACGTAAAATATAACCATTAGCGGTGCCAATAGAAATATCAAACTGCCTCGCACTAATACCTAAGTGCTTAATAACTAGCATTATTCTGTTAATTGTTTTACTCATTTTTATTATCTAATATTTTAGAATGAAGAAAATATTCTATAAATATACAAATAAAGATGTAATGACAAGCAGAGTAATATTAAATAGAGAAAGTCATTAATGGAGAAAACATCCAAAAACAGGAGGCATATTTTATCATAAATAAACAGAAAAACAGTTCAAATAATTGATTGTTAGGTTTTTATATATTAAGTGTATTGTATAGGAAAAATGGGTTTTAAAAATACTGTTTTACTTTCCCCCAAACGGTTTTAGGTCGCACTGTGAATTCTTCTTCTAATTCTTCTAAGGTTTTATTTGCTGTAGTTAATTTATCAAACATCTTGGCTCTAATTAAATAAATAGAAGGAATTATTATGGCCATAACAGGAACTAAATAGATTAGTTGAAATTCATCAAAATAAATTAAATCATCATTTAATAATATTATGATTTGGTAAATATACATTATAATTGGTACTAATAGGGCATGGTACCACCAATGCCTACATGTAAAAAACCAAATAAGAAGAAAAAGTAGAGGTATAGTTTTTCCTGTTAAAATCCACATGGATAGGTTTGCGTCTCCCCATGATTTACTATCGTAAGTAAATAAAAAAGTGTTCCACACTTGATCTTGTGGAACACTTTCGTACAAATAAAATAAATATGGTGATAGTGCTATAAAAGTAGCGATAATACTACCAAATATTAATGATTTGTTGCTTTTGTTATCCTCCTGTAGGAACTCTGAATCTCTTCTTTTCAATTTTTGTTGTGGTTGTTCCATCGATATTTAAAAGATTTGTTGCTTGAGCTGTAAACAATACTCCTCCAAAAATAGCGATTGCCATTAAATACTTTTTAGTTTTCATAATTATAAGGGATTAGTTAATTAATACCTCGAAATTATATAAACACTACAGGTAAATTTTGCGCCAAATGTTAATATTATGTTAAAATTAACGTTTTTGGTTTTTTCGCTTACGGCTTTACCACAAATAATGTCTTTTTAGACTAAAAAGCGTAGGAATTTTATTACTTACTCATATGCTTTTTTAAAATGTCGTTACTTTATTGTAATTTTTCTACTTTCATTTGGAGTTAATTCTAAGAATACATTGGTTACCTTTTCAGGCATAAATTCCATAGCTAACTCTGGCCATTCAATAAATACCCAATGGTTCTCCTGCAAATACTCTTCAAAACCAAAATTATACAGTTCGTCTATGGTGTTTACTCGGTACAAATCAAAGTGAAATATACTAGTATCGGGCAATTGGTACTCATTTACCAAAGAATAGGTCGGACTTTGTACTTCATCAGCGCTTCCAATAGCTTTTACTAAAGCTTTAATAAGAGTTGTTTTACCAACTCCCATGGCGCCATGAAATAAAATAATTTTATTATCCCTATTATTTAATAGGGTTTCAACAACCTTATCTAGATCCTTAATAGTGTATTCTAAATCCAAACTTTTCTTAAATTAAACATACAATTATACATATATTTCTCTTAATAAACTAATGCTTATGCATTTCATCGGTATTTAACGCATTACGTCTGTCTCTATTTAGGGTTTAATACCACAAATGGAATAATCATTTCTTCCAACGAAACACCTCCATGTTGATACGTGTTTCTAAAATAACTTACGTAATGGTTGTAGTTATTAGGGTACGCGAAAAACAAATCACTTTTGGCGAATATAAAAGAACTACTCATAGAAAGCGATGGTAAATGAATACTTTTAGGGTCTTTTGCAACTAATACATCTTTGTCTTCGTAAGTTAAGCTTCGACCTGTTTTGTATCTTAAATTTAAGCTGGTGTCTCTATCACCAACAACCCGTGAAGGGTTTTTTACATTAATAGTACCATGATCTGTAGTTAATATTAATTTAAAGCCCATTTGTTGTGCTTGTTGTATCATTTCTAGCAAAGGCGAATTCTTAAACCAGCTTTGAGTTAATGATCTATATGCTTTATCATTGGATGCTAATTCTTTAACCACATCCATTTCTGTCTTAGAATGGGAAAGCATATCTACAAAGTTATAAACAACAACAGTAAGGTCGTTATCTTTAAGTCCTTTAAAGTTATCTACCAGTTTTTTTCCGTTTTTTAGATTGGTAATCTTGTAGTATTCGTGCTTTAAATCCGATAAACCTAAACGTTTTAATTGTTCTCTTAAAAAGTCTGCTTCGTACAGATTTTTACCACCTTCATCAGTGTCATTTTTCCAGTATTCCGGATATAGTCTTTCCATATCACTTGGCATCAAACCTGAAAATATAGCATTTCGAGCATATTGCGTTGCTGTTGGTAAAATACTGTAAAACGGGAATTCTTTATCTTTTTTATAATAGTTGTTTACAATAGGTTCAAAAGCTTTCCATTGGTCATAACGTAAATTATCTATGACAACTAAAAGAGTCGGTTGCTCTTTACTTATTTCTGGAGCAATCTTTTCTTTAAATAGTGTATGAGACATGATTGGTGCTTCTGTATGCGCATCAAACCAGGTCGGATAGTTCTTATCTATAAATTTTCCAAACTGCGTATTGGCTTCACTCTTTTGAGATTCTAAAATTTCAAACATTCCAATATCTTCAATGTTTTCTAGTTGAAGTTCCCAATAAACAAGCTTCTGGTATAATGCAGCCCATTCTTCATAAGAATTTACCATAGATAAATCCATCGCAATTTTTCTAAACTCTTGCTGATAATTAGAAGTTGTTTTTTCAGAGATTAATCTAGAATGGTCTAAATTCTTTTTTAAACTTAATAAGATCTGGTTAGGGTTTACAGGTTTAATCAAGTAGTCTGCTATTTTATTCCCAATAGCTTCTTCCATGATATATTCCTCTTCACTCTTGGTAATCATAACCACAGGAAGCGTATCTCTTCTTTCTTTAATTTCGTTTAGCGTTTCTAATCCTGTAAGTCCAGGCATGTTTTCGTCTAAAAAAACAATGTCAAAGTTGGTATCGTCTAAAATTTCAAGTGCTTCTGTACCACTTTTACAGGTGGTAACCTTGTAATTTTTTTGTTCTAGAAAGATAATATGAGGTTTTAATAAATCTATTTCATCGTCAACCCAAAGAATATTTATATTGTTCATGTATATTTGTTTAGAAATTTGTTAAAAAAATAAAGCTTGCATACTAAAAACAAACTTAAGATATTAAACGACCCAATTTACGGATTTATTACTATACCAAATTCGTTAATATTCGATTTAATTGAGCATAAATATTTTCAAAGATTACGTCGAATCACCCAAATGGGAATGTCTTATTTGGTATATCCAGGAGCACATCATACGCGTTTTCAACATGCGATTGGCTGTATGCATTTAATGCAGAAAGCTGTTCAAGTACTACGCTTCAAGGGTGTTGAGATATCTTCAGAAGAAGAAAACGCATTATTTGTTGCTATTTTATTGCATGATATTGGTCATGGACCATTCTCACATGCTATGGAACATAGTATTGTAAATAATGTATCCCATGAAGAGATTTCACTGCTTTTTATGGAAACTTTAAACAAAGAGTTTAACGGAAGTTTAACGTTAGCCATTAAAATATTTAAAGGAGAATACCCAAGAAAATTCATGTGCCAACTAATATCTAGTCAAATAGATATGGATAGAGCCGATTATTTAAAACGTGATAGTTTTTATACCGGAGTAGCAGAAGGGAATATAAATAGCGAACGTTTAATCACAATGCTTAACGTGATAAAGGATGCACTTGTGGTAGAAGATAAAGGTATTTATAGTGTAGAAAAGTTTTTAGTAGCAAGGCGTTTAATGTACTGGCAAGTCTATTTACATAAAACGAGTTTAGCTGCAGAACAATTACTAATTAGAGTTTTAAAAAGAGCTAAAGAATTAACGTCTAAAGGTGAAAAGCTAGAGGCGAGTAAACCTTTGCAATACTTTTTAGAGAACGAAATTTCTTTAGATAATTTTAATGTAGAAACACTAGACACCTTTGCTATGCTCGATGATTATGATATTGTTTCAGCAATGAAAGCATGGCAGTTTCATCAAGATTTTGTGTTGCGCAATTTATGCGAAATGATAATCAATAGAGATTTGCTAAAAGTAAAGCTGAAGAAGAAAGCGATTAAACCTGAAATATTAGAACAACACAAGCAAATGCTTATAGAAAACTATAATATTACAGAAGAAGAAGCAGGCTATTTTGTGTTTACAGGTGAAATCTCTAACCAAGCATACCAACAAAAAAAGCAGAAAATTAATATTTTACATAAAAACGGAAAGATAGAGGATATAGTAAAAGCTTCCGACCAATTAAACCTAAAAGCGCTTTCAAAACCTGTCACTAAATATTATATATGCTATCCAAAACAAAAACTATAACGTTAGTTTAGCACATTTTTCTTATTTTTGCTAGAATTACAAAAAACTAAACAAAAAAGTTTGAAATTCACAGCGCAACAAATTGCAGGGATTTTAGAAGGAGACATTGTTGGTAATCCAGATGTTGAAGTTTCTAAACTATCAAAAATAGAGGAAGGAACAGAAGGGTCACTTACGTTTCTTGCTAACCCCAAATATAAATCACATATATATTCTACTAAGGCATCAATAACCATAGTTAATAAAACTTTCGAACCAGAAAACAGTATTGAAACTACGCTAATTAAAGTAGAAGATGCCTATAAATCTTTTTCAAAGTTATTAGAATATTACAATCAAGTAAAAAATAATAAAGTAGGAATTGAAAATCCAAGTTTTGTTTCAGAAACAGCTACTTATGGGGAAAATGTATATTTAGGCGCTTTCTCTTATTTAGGAGAAAATGTGAAGCTTGGCGATAATGTGAAAATTTATCCGCAAGCATATATTGGAGATAATGTAATCATTGGTGACAATACTATAATTTTTGCGGGAGCAAAGTTATATTCTGAAACACAAGTTGGAAAGAATTGTATCATTAACAGTGGCGCTATATTAGGAGCAGATGGTTTTGGATTTTCGCCAGATGAAAATGGTGAGTTTCAAAAGATACCACAAATAGGAAATGTTATTATAGAAGATAATGTAGACATAGGTTCAGCAACTACAATAGATAGAGCAACTCTAGGTTCAACAATTATTAGAAAAGGGGTTAAGCTAGATAATCAAATACAAATTGCTCATAATGTAGAAATTGGTGAAAACACAGTAATTGCTGCACAAACAGGTGTTGCTGGTTCTACAAAAATTGGACAGTATTGCATGATTGGTGGTCAAGTAGGTATTGCCGGACATCTTACTATTGGAGATAAAGTAAGAGTACAAGCACAAACAGGAATAGGACATAGAGTAAAGGATGGCGAAAAATTATATGGTTCGCCAGCTATAGATTATGGTAATTATGTAAAATCGTATGTGCATTTTAAAAATTTACCAGGAATTGTTAAAACTATAAACGAACTAGAAAAAAAAGTAAATGGCAATAGTTAATACTAATATTAAGCAAAAGACAATCAAAAATGAAATGTCTTTAAGTGGTGTTGGTTTACATACAGGAAAAGATGTAAAATTAACCTTTAAACCTGCTTCAGAAAATTTTGGATTCGGTTTTAAACGTATCGATTTAGAAGGGGAACCAATCATTGAAGCAGATGCTAACTATGTTACGAATACGCAACGTGGTACTTGCATGGAGAAAAACGGAGTAACTATTCAGACTTGTGAGCACGTACTTGCTGCATTAGTTGGTCTAGATATAGATAATATTATTATTGAGTTAGATGCTTCAGAACCACCAATTATGGATGGTTCCTCAAAATTCTTTATCGAGTCTTTAGAAAAAGCCGAGATTGTAGAACAAGAAGCTACAAGAGTAGAATATGTAGTTACTGATATAATTTCATATAAAGATGAAGAATCTGGGAGTGAAATCCTTATTATGCCTTCTAATGAATATCAAATAACTACTATGGTAGATTTTGGTACTAAAGTGTTAGGAACGCAAAATGCAACATTAAACCATATTTCAGATTTTAAAGAGGAAATTTCAGATGCAAGAACGTTTAGTTTTCTGCATGAAATTGAAACACTTCTAGAACATGGATTAATTAAAGGAGGAGATTTAAACAATGCCATAGTATATGTAGATAAAGAGTTGTCTTCAGAAACGATGGAAAAACTTAAAGTTGCCTTTAATAAGGAAACCATCGCAGTAAAATCTAACGGAATATTAGATAATCTAACTTTGCACTATCCTAATGAGGCTGCAAGACATAAGTTATTAGATGTTATTGGTGATCTCGCATTAGTTAGAACAAGAATTAGAGGTAAGGTGATTGCAACGAAACCGGGACACTTTGTAAATACACAGTTTGCAAAAAAACTTGCTAAAATTATAAAAAACGAAAAACGTAATTACGTTCCCGTAGTAGACTTACATCAAAAACCTTTAATGGATGTGAATCAAATAATGGATATGTTGCCACATAGACAACCATTCTTATTAATTGACAAAATTTTTGAGCTAAGTGATTCGCATGTTGTTGGTATGAAAAACGTTACCATGAACGAGGAGTTTTTTAAAGGGCACTTTCCGGGATCACCCGTAATGCCTGGAGTTTTAATCGTTGAAGCAATGGCGCAAACAGGAGGAATACTCGTTTTAAGTACGGTGCCTGATCCAGAAAATTACCTAACGTTCTTTATGAAAATAGATAAAGTAAAGTTCAAACAGAAAGTAGTTCCTGGAGATACGCTAATTTTTAAATGTGATTTAATTACACCAATTCGTAGAGGTATTTGTCACATGCAAGGGAATGCTTATGCTAACGGGAAACTATGTGCAGAAGCAGAACTAATGGCCCAGATTTCTAAAATAAAATAATACAGAACCAAAACGGACTTCAAAATATAAAAGGAAGTGTAAAGGTTTAATAAGCGAACACATTTTTCCGCTTTAAAAAATAAATATCAAAAAAATGAACCGAGCGGACTTCAAAATATAAAAAGAAGTTTTAAGGTTTAATAAGCGAACACATTTTTTCCGCTTTATAAAAATAAATATCAAAAAAATGAACCAACCTTTAGCTTACGTACATCCTGGAGCAAAAATTGCTAAAAATGTCGTTATAGATCCTTTTACTACCATACATAATAATGTAGTAATTGGAGAAGGAACATGGATTGGTAGTAATGTTACTATCATGGAAGGAGCTCGAATAGGTAAAAATTGTAACATTTTTCCTGGCGCAGTAATTTCTGGTGTACCTCAAGATTTAAAATTTAAAGATGAAGACACATTAACCGTTATTGGTGATAACGTGACTATTAGAGAGTGTGTAACTATTAATCG
>JAGPUY010000126.1 GCA_018067265.1 Oceanihabitans sp.
ATTTTCAATGCTATGTGTTTTTTAATTGAGTTTAAGTTGAGGAATAATATTTTCATTTTAAAACTAATGGGAATCGCCTTTTTTTTAAGGGAAACGAATAGCGATTAGTAGCGAACGATCTCTAAAGATTTTAAAAGAAAAGGAAGCCTAGCCGAGAAGTCAAGTATGCAGCAAGGTCAAATTACAGAAGCAAAAATTAGGAACAACTTAAAAGATGTGAGTCTGTTGGTAAAACGCACATCTTCGAATAGTTGTTTTTACAAGCTTTTATTTCGCGTAAGCACCAGAAGAGTAGGTTAGCTCGTAGCTATGTGTGTAGATTTCAAAAACAATCCCAAAGGGATCTTCTACATAACACATTTTAAAAGGTTTATCTTTTGGGTAGTATTCTCTAATTGGCATTCTTTGTTTTCCGCCATAAGAAACAATCTTTTCAATTAATTCTTCAATGTTTGGGTCTTGTACACAAAAATGAAAAAGACCGGTATTAAAAGGGTTAAAAGCAGGAGCTTCTTTAATGCCGTTTGGAAAGGAGAATAATTCTACACCAACACCATCTGAAGTGGATAAATGCGCGATTTCAAAGGTGGTCCAATCGTTTCCAAAAACGTCAATACACATCTGTCCGATAGCTGTTTCTGCCTCTTTTTTAACCGTTGAAGGCTCCATAATAACATACCAACCCATTACTTCGGAGTAGAATTTTACTGCAGCTTGGATATCTGGAACGGTAATTCCGATATGTGAAAAGGATTTAGGATAGTCTTTGTGCTTTGTCATAATTTATATTTTAGATTACAAAATTAGTTTATATTTGCTTATTAGGCAATAACTTACTAAAAAGTAGTATAGTTACCTAAACGAGTAAAATACTGATTTATAAGTTAATAAAATTAAAATTTTGAATAAAGAAATAAATTGTCCGTTACATTATACGATGAATTTAATAGGAACAAAATGGAAGCCTTTAATATTATTCCATCTTTTGGAAGGCGGGTTGCGTTCTGGTGTTTTACAAAAGCAAATTATAGGGGTTTCTAATAAAATGTTTACGCAAACGGTAAGGGAATTAGAAAAAGACGGGCTTATTACCAGAAAAGTGTATCCGGTAGTTCCTCCTAAAGTGGAGTATACGCTAAGTAAGCGTGGGGAATCTTTAGAAAGTGTTTTAAGAAGTTTAGATGCTTGGGGATTAGCAGATGTTAAGCGCTAGCCGATTATATGGTGCTAAAATCATGAAATATAATTCCAAATATTTCGATACTTACTCATTTGTCGGTAGGTATTTAAAATACTTTGGTTTTCGGTAGCGGCTAAAGAAGGATCTTTGGTTAATACCTGTTTTGCATGAAAGCGAGCTAGTTGTAAAATGTCATTATCTTTAATGATATCTGCAATCTTAAGGTTTAATATACCACTTTGTTGGGTTCCCATAATATCGCCAGGACCACGTAGACGCAGGTCTACTTCGGCAATTTCAAAGCCATCACTAGTTCTTGTCATGGTTTGTATTCTTTGTTTGCTGTTTTCTGTGAGTTTGTGGCTCGTCATGAGTATGCAGTAACTTTGTTCTGCACCACGACCTACACGGCCACGTAATTGGTGTAGTTGCGCTAATCCAAAGCGTTCGGCGCTTTCTACGATCATCACAGATGCGTTTGGTACGTTGACACCAACTTCAATTACGGTAGTGGCAACCATGATTTGCGTTTCGCCTTTAATAAAGCGTTGCATCTCATATTCTTTATCTGCAGGTTTCATTTTACCATGCACAATGGAGATTTGGTATTCTGGCATTGGGAAATCTCTAGAGATACTTTCATAGCCATCCATTAAATCTTTATAGTCCATTTTTTCGCTTTCCTGAATTAATGGGTATACTACGTAAACTTGTCTTCCTTTGGCGATTTCATCCCGAATAAATCGGAAGACTTTTAATCTGTTTGCATCATATCTGTGCACTGTTTTTATAGGCTTTCTTCCCGCAGGTAATTCGTCAATTAAAGAGATGTCTAAATCGCCATAAACAGACATGGCTAATGTTCTAGGAATTGGCGTTGCGGTCATTACTAAAATGTGAGGAGGAGAAGTGTTTTTCTTCCATAATTTACTTCTTTGTGCTACGCCAAATCGATGCTGCTCATCGATAATTGCAAGGCCTAAATTTTTAAATTTCACTTTATCTTCTAGTAAAGCATGTGTGCCGATTAGTATCTGTAATTCGCCATTTTCTAGTTCTTCATGAATAATTCTTCTTTCTGAAGTAGTACTTGAACCTGTTAATAGTTTTATGCTGATATTCAATTCATTACACATTTCAAGTAAACCGTCGTAGTGCTGTACTGACAAAATAGCAGTAGGCGCCATTAGGCAAGCTTGAAAACCATTGTCAAGTGCTATTAACATGGACATTAGTGACACTATTGTCTTTCCGGAACCAACATCTCCTTGTAAAAGGCGATTCATTTGCGCATTGCTTCCTAAATCGTGACGAATTTCTTTTAAAACACGCTTTTGTGCATTGGTTAATTCAAAAGGTAAATGGTCTTTAAAAAAGCTGTTGAAATAATTTCCGACGGTTTTAAAAGGGAAACCTTTTATCTTCGATTTATGGATTAGATTTTTTAAAATTAACTGTAATTGTATGTAAAATAATTCTTCAAATTTCAGTCTAAATTGTGCCTTAGAAAGTAGCTCTGGCGTCTTCGGAAAATGCACATTAAAAACGGCGTCCGGTTTTGAAATTAAATGCAATTCAGAACGCATATTTTCTGGTAGCGTTTCCACAAATTTCCCATTACTTTCTAAAAATAATTGTTGCATGATTTTGGTCATCACGCGATTTGTAATTCCTTTATTCGATAGTTTTTCGGTAGAAGGATAAATCGCTTGCATGGAAGAACGTAAATTTGCTTCATGGTCTTTTTGCAACTCAATATCTGGATGTGGCATGCTGAACTTGCCGCTAAACCAATTGGTTTTTCCAAAGATTACATAGGTAGTATTTAGTTTTAGACTTTCTCTAATCCATTTTTGGCCTCTAAACCAAACCAGTTCCATGGTTCCTGTCTCGTCTTGAAGGGTTGCTACTAATCGTTTGCCGCGTTTCTGAGCAATTTCTTCAAACTTGATAATTTTTCCAATTACCTGAACATCTGCGTTATTACGCTGTAGTTGATTGATTTTGTAATACTGCGTTCGATCTATATATCGATTCGGAAAAAGGTTAAGAAGATCTTGATACGTATGAATGCCTAACTCCTTGCGAAGCAAATCTGCGCGATTTGGTCCAACACCTTTTAAATAATCGATAGGAGTTTGCAAGTTTATACTCATAAAAGCGAAATTAAACAATTCCTTTGAAAGATGGAATCTCAAAAAGTGTAGTTGTTCATAGATTTTAGTTTTCATGTAATTTTAAAATGGCAAAACTTATGTGTACTTTGGCGTAATGGTTGTTATTTAGAGCTTTATGAAACGTATTTTATTTTTATTATTTATCCTTATTTCTACTGCTATTCATGCGCAACAAACAGATATTGTGGACTTTAAGAAGTTGGATGCTGTTGTGTTTTTTAATCAGATTAAAATAGATAGCACACTTTATGATTCTTTGGAACTTCGCTTCGATATATTAAAGAAAACAGATTCTATTTATTTGGATGCTGTTGGTATGCAGTTTAAAAATATTGCATTAAACGGAAAAAAAGTAAAGTTTAAGAATGATGGTAAAAAACTAATCATTTATAGTAAATTCAGGCCTTCGGAAGGAAATAAGCTTCAATTTTTGTTTTTTGCTTCGCCTAAAAAAGCCATGTATTTTGTGGGATGGAATGATGAAGCACGAAACCAAATATGGAC
>JAGPUY010000135.1 GCA_018067265.1 Oceanihabitans sp.
ATTTTTAAGCTGCTTTCTACTTCCGTATTTATTACTTTGTTTACTTCCGTGTTAGTTGCTAGTTCTGTGCTTTTTTTGCTTTCATCCTTGCAACTAGAAAAAGATAGAAGCGTAATAATAAGAAGTGAGATGGTGTTTTTCATAATTAAGTATAGATATAATTTAAAGATAATATTCCAAAAGGAATTAATAAAATATGTAACAAAATATTATGATTCGCTACTTATATTTTAACGATTTCTTTTTGATACTGATATTTTTTATCGAAATTGCTTATCCAAATATAGTTCAACTTAAAACACACAACACAATATGTCTGATGATTTTGATTTATTAGAAACAAACTCCAACGAGAAAACAGAGAAGGTAGATGTAAATTGGGGAAAAGCCATAGACCAAATGAAGTCTAAATTGGCGCAAGAAGATGATCCAGAAAGTCGTCAGAAAATCTTAAATGCAACATTAGATAATGTTGTAGATATGGCAGAAAAAGACAGAACGACATTATTAGATGCGATTAAAGATTTAACAGACTATCAAGACGAAGTTGGTATTATGTTTGAAGGTTTTTCGGCCTTAAATCCTGCGGAACAAAAAATTATAGACGACGCTATTAAGCGTTTAGAACGTGCAAAAGTAGAGCTAGAAGACGCAAACGCTAAACCAGATACTTTTTGGAATAATCTTTGGGGAAGAAAAGGAAAAATAAAAGAAGCAGAACAAGAACTGCAACAAGCACAAAAAACCCGTGACGAAGCAGATAATAAAGCAAAAGCATTGTTTCAACAACGTATTGAAAGTGCAGATGTACAAACTTTATTAAACGAACTTTCTTTTAAAAGTCAAGCAGCAGTAAAACGCTTAAAAGACAGAGAGATAGAAATTAAAGAAGTAGAAGAAAGTCTTAAAACGGCAATTGTAGAAGCGAGTAATAACCATACCAAAGCGCTACAAAAAAAGAAAGAAGTAGAAGATAAGTTAGAAACGGAATACGCTTTGCTAAAACAAGCACGTCAAGCACTAGAAGAAGTAGCAGATAAGCAGTCTGAAGCATATTCTAAAGCACTATCCGCAGTAACGACTTTAGAACAAAAAGTAGAAGAGTTAGAAGGACTTAAAAACGCATACACAACACTTGCAGCTTCTAAAGACAGTTTTGTACACAAGCATAATTTAACTATTAAAGTACTAACTTCTTTACGTAGCAATTTACAAACGCATCGCGCAAAATTAAAGTCCGATACCGACGAGCGTCTTAAATATTATGATGGTTATGTAGTTGCTTTAAAAGCAAGAACAGATCAAGAATTCGCTGCTATTTTAGAGCATTTAGGAGTGAAAACAGATGAGCATATTGGTGCCACTCTTGCCTCGATGCATACCGCAAGTGCGAAAGCACGTCAAGAAATGATGGATAATATTCCGGTGCACGAAAAAGTAATGCAAGGTGTTTATGGTAGCTATGCAGAGGCTTTAAGTGAGATAAGAGCTAAAGATTCAGCAATTCAAAAGAACTTTGCAGAACGTTACGGACTCGATATGAAAGAAATTTTTGAAGATTACTATAAGGCAGATGCAAATGCACCTTCAGGTGGAGGAGATGCACCAGCAGATGCTCCAAAACCAGAAGCTAACGACGACGATTTATTAGGATAATTTAAAGAAGGGCATGTCCAACGTAGCTTTTAAAGCGAAGTTGGGCGTTTCCCTCTTTCGCTGAAAAGCTTCAGAGGGTCAGGCTTTCACTACTCGCTCTCTGCGAGGAGCTCAAACAAACCGTTCCATCCTTAACGCAGGTACTCAATATTAAACCAAACTGCCAAAAGCTATAAGCTAATAGCAAAACAATGATCGTAACACCTCTAGATTCCGCAATACTCGATTCCAAAGAGCAATATGTTTTCTATCATAAAATGGTAGACTTTGCGCTTAAAGAACTTATAGTAGCTGTGCAACAAAAACAAATACTAAGCCAACAAGAAATACTTCTGTTTAAACAATACAGTGATTTACTTTTATATTCTATAGAAGCCATGCGTGTAAAATACATGTATGATGATGAGGAAAACATGAAGGTCGATTTAACAGATTCTGGTTTTCCAAATTACTTAGAATTCCGTTATCTATTTAACGATTTAGAATTGCGCGAAGAATACTTAGGTAAACTTACCAGTGTAGACACTTTAAAAGAAGAATTTTTAGATACTTTACTGCATAAAAAAGAACCAATAACCAAACGAAAACTATTTCAAGCAGCTTCCATAGTGTATTATGCTTCTGCAAAAAAAGAATTCATATTTAATCGTTTTGTGCAAGGTAAAATTTTAGAGGCGCCAGAAAATGCGCCAGGAAAACATCTAGTAAGTTGGAGTTTTTATGATGTGTCACACAACAGACCTTTTATTTGTTATATGTATTTCGATTATGATGGAAGCAATCCGCAAAAAGAAAGAGATGAAATTTACACAACACTGAAAACGGTTGCAGATCGAGACATGAATCTAGATACCATGGCTTACGGAATAGATAAACGTTTGCCAAAAGTGTTTCCTAAACTAATAAAACGGGTAGACTTAGGGCCAATACATAGCGTTTTTGCAAAAGATGAAAATAAAGTAACACATGCTATTCTAGAAGGTATTGCGAGTAAAACCATTCCGTTAAATTCCTATGCAATCTCTTTTAAAATAGACGAGCTAAAGTCCGAAAGCGAATTTAAAGAAGGTAGTTTCTTTAGTAAGCAAACCTTTCAAAAATGGGATACTATTTTTAGACAACGCTATGTGTTCGCACCACATAGAATCATACAATTACTATATAATAAAACACCAGAAATTATGAATAAGTTGGCGAAAGCGCCTATTCAAATTTCAGAATTGAAATAAAAATAAAAAAAGTAAGCAGTCTGCAGTAATCAGTAAGCAGTCGATGAATGTAAAATGAGAATAAATGTCGTTTAAAACATTATTAGCATATCAAAAAGGGTTTGATTTAGCAATGGATATTTTTCATTTGACTAAAGATTTTCCTAAATCTGAAATGTTTGGACTCACATCTCAAATGGTACGTTCTAGTAGATCTGTATGTTCAAATATAGCAGA
>JAGPUY010000138.1 GCA_018067265.1 Oceanihabitans sp.
TGGAATACTAATTAGTATTTCATCTTAAGAGATATTTAAATCGCTACATTATTTTGTAAAAAAACAATGTAGCGATTTTTAAAATACTACTGAAATTATTTTACAGCAGGCTTATACTCTTTAGAATCTATTACCATTTTATCAAAATTGGGCTACAATTTTAGTCAAAATGTTAATGTAATTATTTAGCTGCAGGTTTACATTCTTTTTTATCGATAACCATTTTTGCAAAATTATTATATAATTTTCGCTAAAATAATAATCCGTTTATTTTGCAGCAGGTTTGTACTCCTTCTTATCAATTACCATTTTAGCGAGAATCTCACGAAGGATTTCACTTGTTCCTCCACCAATTGGACCTAGTCTGCTATCACGCAAAAGTCGTGCCATTGGATATTCTTCCATATAACCATAACCGCCTAAAAACTGCATGCATTGGTATGCAACGTCATCAGCCATTTTTGTAGATTTCAATTTAGAGATGGTTGCTTCTTTTACCACATACTCGCCATTATTAAGTCGGTTGGCCACCGAGTAGTTATATTCTCTACACATATCCATATCGGCATAAAGATCTACAAAGCTATGACGTAATGCTTGAAACTTATCTATCGTTGTACCAAATGCGGTACGTTCACTCATGTATTGTCTTGCATACTCTAAAGCATAATCTGCTCTTGCGTGTGCATTAATTCCCATAATTAAACGCTCTAAAGCAAAATGTTGCATGATATACGGAAAACCTTTTCCTTCTTCACCCATTAAATTACTTGCTGGAATAGTTACATTATCGAAAGCAATTTCTGCAGTATCACTTGCTCTCCATCCCAATTTATCTAATTTGGTAGCAGAGATTCCTGGGGTATCTCTATCCATGATAAACATACTCATTCCCTTATGTCCTGCGTCTGGATCTGTTTTAGCAGCAACTACTAAATAGTCACTATATACTCCATTTGTAATAAATGTTTTAGAACCATTTAACACATACGTATCTCCTTTTTTAATCGCTGTTGTACGCATTCCTGCAACATCAGATCCTCCAAAAGGTTCTGTAATACAAAGACAACCTATTTTTTCTCCGGTGATACTTGCGGTTAAATATTTTTCTTTTATTTCGTGGCTTCCTTCTTTATTAACATGGGTCATTGCTAAATAGGTATGCGCCCAAATATTAGCTGCAAATCCTCCAGAATTTATTTTCTGTAATTCTTCTAACAATATAACGGTGTAGAATAAATCTAGGTTTAATCCGCCATATTCTTCTGGATATGCTAAACCAAAGAAACCCATGTCTCCAAATTTTTTCCAAATGAAACGTTCTACAGTTCCAGTTTCTTCCCATTTATCTATATGTGGAACCACTTCTTTTTTTAAGAAGTCTTGTAAACTTTGTCTAAATAATTGATGCTCTTCGGTGAAGTACATGTTGTTCATAAAGTTGATTTTTTATTATATTCTAGTTTAGAGTCAAATATAATTTAATTATCTCGATTTTTTTTACTGGAAAGCCTTTAACTTTTGTTAATTCTTCAATAGATTGAAAACCGTCACGCAACACTCTTTGTTCTATTATTTGATGCGCAACTTCATAATCTATATACGGTATATTCACCAACTGATCTCTTGTTGCTTTGTTAAGGGAAACTTTATCTATTGCTTTGGGTGTTTTTACGGTAAACTCATTAGTAATACGCGTAATAACTTCTGGTTTTAAGCCATATACTTCTTGTAACTGTACGTCTGCAACGAATCCGTTTTGCTTTTCTCTATATTTTATAATCCGATTAGAGTATGCTTCCCCAATTCCTCTTACCTTTTGTAATTGACTCGCGGTTGCAGTATTTAAATCTATTTTTTGCTGAAATGTTTTTGGTATATCGGAATCGTTTTTCGGTTTATAGTTGGTATAGGTCTTCGGTTTGGGGTTGGTAACCCATTCTGGAAATTTAAAAGACGGAGAGATTTTATCTAATAGAGAATCGGAAACTTTAGTGACTTGCTGAAACTGTTTCACCGAGTTCACCCATTTATCTTGTTTTCTAAACTGAAGCAATCTATTAATTTCTTCACTGGTCATCCCTAAAGTATAGCCTTTATAATCGGTAATAAAATTAGGATTGAAAGGATATATTTTCGGTTTACGATTTTCTATTTCTACGCCACGAAGGGAATCCATTTCTTTGGTAAATACGGCAAATTGCTTTTGGTTTACTGGAATTTCTTCCGAAGAAAAATCGCTAAAAAAAGAAAAACATTGTAAAGCAATGATAATAGCCAACCATAGAAAAATCCCATTTCGTTGTTTTTTAGTAAACACGAAATGGGATTTAATTTTATTCATCTTAAACAGTTTAGTTTAGATGAAGTTACAAAAAATATTTAATCTTCTGAAACTCTATTTTTTATAGCGTCTTTATATTTAATTAATTCTTCACGTACTCTTGGCGCCAATAGTACAAGTCCAATCATATTTGGAACCATCATGGCAAAAATCATAGCATCTGAAAAACCAATTACAGAACCTAAACTTGCTGCAGAACCAATAACTACAAATACACAGAATATTAATTTATACGCATATTCCATTTTTTTAGATCTACCAAAAAGGTAAGCCCAACCTTGAAAACCATAGTATGACCAAGAGATCATCGTACTAAATGCGAATAACACAACAGCAATAGTTAATACATAAGGGAACCATGAAATAACAGATTCAAAAGCTCCTGAGGTTAATAAAATTGCTTGTGCATCGTTTAATCCTGCATTTTCTGCAGTTACATTACCAGTAATAATTAATACTAAAGCGGTCATGGTACAAACGACAACCGTATCAATAAATGGCTCTAATAAAGCAACCATACCTTCACTTGCTGCATATTTAGTTTTTACTGCGGAATGCGCAATAGATGCAGAACCAACACCAGCTTCATTAGAGAATGCTGCACGTCTAAATCCTTGTACTAAAACACCAATTGCTCCACCAGCCATACCTTCTGGGCTAAATGCACCATTAAATATCTGTGCAAAAGCATCTCCGACCATGTGGTAATTTGCAAGTATTACAAATAGAGAAGCAACTACATAAATAACAACCATAAAAGGTACAATCTTATCGGTAACTTTCGCAATCTTTTTAATTCCTCCAATAATAACAATACCAACAAGTACCGCCATTACGATTCCGAATAACCATCCTCTACCATGTAAAAAAGAAGCGTCTCCACCTGTAATACTTTCCACTAGTTGAAATGCTTGATTTACTTGAAACATGTTTCCACCTCCAAAAGATCCTCCAATTACAAAAATCGCGAATAATACCGCTAGTACTTTTCCTAAACCTGCAAGTCCTTTCGCTTTTAATCCTTTCGTTAGGTAGTACATTGGTCCACCATAAACGGTTCCATCTTCTCCTATATCTCTATATTTTACACCTAATGTACATTCTACAAATTTAGATGCCATTCCTAAAAACCCTGCAACAATCATCCAGAACGTAGCTCCTGCTCCACCAATAGATACAGCAATCGCAACTCCTGCAATATTACCTAAACCTACGGTTGCCGATAATGCTGCTGTTAATGCTTGAAAGTGACTTACTTCTCCTTCGTGTCCTTCTACTCTAATCGTATCTGGATTATCTTCTTCATCTGTAAATTTCGATTTTTCAATTTCTACTTTATGATCTTCTCTTCCTTCTAAATCATCATACTTTCCTCTAACAATATTTACAGAAGTAACAAAACTTGTGAAGTTGATAAACTTAAAGTAAAATGTAAAGTATAAAGCTCCTAAGATTAAAGGAAATAAAACCCAAAATATTTTAACATCGCCACCAAAATCTATCTGATAGAAGATAAAATTAACAAACCATCCTGTAGCATCTCCAAAAACTTGATCTATTCTCTGGTCAATACCAACCTCTTGCGCGTCTTGAGCAAAATTTATAAATGGTATAATGAATGTAAAAATGGTAAGAAGATATTTCTTCATGATATAATTTAGTTAGTTACAATTTTGATTTAAGTTAGCAAGATGCTAAAAAAAAATGATTTTTTAAAGCAAAGGATCTATTTTTCGTTGGTTGTTTTCAGCTTCCATTAATTTTAATGAATCTATTTCATTTTCATATTTAACAAGCTTTACAATTATTTATTGAAATATTTTGCTGTGAAGAGTCCTGAAAAATATAAGCACATGGAATTATAATAATGATGAGTAACCATAAAAAAATCCCATTTCGTTGTCCTATCGTGAACTTAAAATGGGGTTTTATATTATAATTTTTTTAAGTTTATTCTTTTGTCTTTTTATGTCCTATAGCCGTTAAATACTTAATTAACTCAATACGTACTTTAGGTGCTAATAATACCAGTCCTATAATATTTGGAAATACCATTGCAAAAATCATTGCATCTGAAAAATCTATAACAGAATTTAAACTGGAAGATGCTCCTACAATGACAAAACCTAAAAATAAGAATTTATAGACTAAGTCTGCAATTTTACCTTTTCCAAATAAATATTTCCAACCTTGAATACCATAATATGACCAAGAAAGCATTGTTGAAAACGCAAATAAGATAACAGCTATTGTTAATAAAATCGAAAAATTCGGAATAGCAGAATCGAATGCTACCGAGGTTAAATCAACGCCACCTAATTTTTCTCCTGAACCATTCATAATAACATTGCTTCCTTCTAATTTTCCATAGTTAAATAGGTTACTTTTTATATTAGTTATAATAATTACTAAAGCAGTCATGGTACAAATAATCACGGTATCAACAAAAGGACCAATTGACGCTACAATACCTTCACTAGCAGGAAACCTAGTTTTTACAGCTGCGTGAGCAATTGATGCCGACCCAACTCCTGCTTCGTTTGAAAAAGCAGCACGTTGAAATCCAACAATCATAACTCCAATAAAACCTCCTAATAAGGAATTATTTTCAAATGCTCCTCTCCATATTTGTCCAAAAGCCTCAGGAATAACAGTAACATTCATAAAAATAATTACCAATGCAGCTCCTACATACATAATACCCATAAAAGGTACTATTTTTTCAGTAACACGTCCAATTCTTTTTATACCACCTATGATGACCACTGCGACTAAAACAGCCATTAAAATTCCGAATAAAAAACCTTCATCTATACCAAATAACAAATTAAACTGTGCAGCTGCTTGATTTGCTTGAAACATGTTTCCACCTCCAAAAGAACCACCTACAACAAAAATGGCGTACATAACAGCTAAAACTTTCCCTAAACGACCAAGATTCTTTTCTTTCAATCCTTTTTTTAAATAGTACATTGGTCCACCATAGATTTTCCCATCTTCACCAACCTCTCTATATTTAACACCCAAAGTACCTTCCACCAGTTTAGTAGACATTCCTAAAAACCCAGCTAAAATCATCCAAACGGTAGCCCCAGGACCACCAATAGCAATTGCTACTGCAACACCGGCTATATTTCCCAATCCAACAGTTGCTGAAAGCGCAGCTGTTAAAGCTTGAAAGTGAGTAACCTCTCCAATAACACCCTCTGCTTGAGGACTTTCAAAAACATCTCCACCCGGTGTTGAATCACCCGCTGCAACATCGACACTATGATGATCTACCTTATCATACTTTCCTCTGGTTGCATTAATTGCAACTTTAAGTAAGGTTATATTAGAAAACTTAAAATATAATGTAAAAAACAAAGCACCCAACAAAAGGATAATCAACACAATAGGCACGTCGTTACCAGCAATAGCAATCGGATAAAAAACGATATTACTTACTGCTTGTGAAAATGGCCCAAATTTGGCTTCTATATCTTCTTCTATAGAAGTTTCCTGTGCGTATGTTAAAAACGGTAAAATGAATGTAAAAACTGTAAGAAGATATTTCTTCATGATATAATTTTAATTAGTTAAAATTTAGATTTAAGTCAGCAATATGCTGAAAAAAAACGGGTTTTTAAAGCTTATGCTGTTAAATTAGACTACTAGTGCAAGTTGTAAACGGTGTTTAATACTTTTATTTGCTCTGGTCTACCAAGCACAATTATCTTCGCATTAGCTTCTAACTTTTGATCTGCTTCCGGATTTACAATATATTCTCCGTCTCCATTTTTATAGCCAATTACATTACAGCCTGTTTTTCTACGTAAGTCTAAATCTCTTATTGTTTTAATACTTACATTGGTATCGTATAGTTTTTCGACTACTATTTCTTCAATGTTTATATTAGAGTTTCCTACAATCCCTAAATTATCTATAAATTCGATTAAATCTGGAACCACCACTAAAGATGCCATATGATCGCCACCAATTCTATCTGGAAGTATCACATTATTTGCACCTGCGAATTTCAGTTTTTTATAAGATGTTTCTTCAGATGCTCTACTTATTATTCGCATGTTGGTATTCATCTGTCTTGCAGAAAGCACGACAAACAAATTATCTGCATCACTAGGCAAAGCAGAAATTAAAGTATTTGCTCTGTCTATTCCTGCTTCTAGCAAAACTTCATCCTCATTTGCGTTTCCATAAATAAAAGGAAATTCTTCACTTTCAAATTTATCGATAACCTCTTTATCTTTTTCTATAACCACAAAAGGTTTGTGATAATCCAATAATTTTTTTGCTGCTTGTTTTCCGTTTCTTCCATAACCACAAATAATAATATGGTTTTCCAGCTCATCTATGGTTTTTTGCATCTTTTTTTGTTTTAATTCTTCCAAATTGTTTTTACTTAAAATATATTCTGTAATTACAGATAAGGCATAACCAACAATGATTATACTAGTTAAGATTAGAAAAATAGTAAATATTTTGGATACTGGATCTAGCGGTTGTACTTCACCAAACCCAACCGTTGTAATGGTTATTACGGTCATGTAAAACGCATCAATCCAGGAATAATGTGATAATAATTTAAAACCTAATACCCCAACAAATAGCAGTATTACTAATAGACTTACTGCAGTGTAAATCCGGGTTCTAAAAAATTTTAAAAAAGGGCTAATCATACGTTATAGGTCAAAGACCGAAGTTCGTTTTGTATATACTATATCTTTTATTTTCATCCAGAAAGCCAAGAATAAATATAAAGCAAAGCCAAAACCTACCGTTACAAAAGTGACATAAATAAACGAGGTTCTTACTACTTTTGCTCGCATACCAAATCTATCTGCAATACGTTGGCAAACATAATAACCATGCTTTTGAAAATATAAGAGAATGCTATAAAAAATATTCATGACTGCAATTTAGTTAATTGCTATCACTTTTTTTAAGAAAAAAATCAATTTCCAAAAACTAAACACCAAAAACGAGTAATTGATAATTGTTCACAAATTACCAGTTAGTAAACGATTGCCAATAGCACATTGCAAACATTTATGTTTCGCACAATATTCGGTTTTAAGCTGTAATAAAGCTTGGCTATCCATCGCGGATTTCGCAATCGGTTTTAACTCTTGAAACTTGGTAACAATGCTATTTTTCTCGGAAGCTATTTCATTAAGAATACGAACAACAGCATCGTCTATATCTTTACCTTGCTGTTTCGCATAACTAAACTTAATGGGTATAATGGTATTTATAAGGAGTAAATCTATAAATGCCTTTGTAATTCTTTTTTTGGAAGGCCTACTTGTCTTACCAAAGGTAAAGTGTGTTTCCCAATAGGCAGAAGTTGCTACATGAAACAATGTATATATTTCTTCTTTACTGTTTGCACTTATTATTTTTGAAAAC
>JAGPUY010000066.1 GCA_018067265.1 Oceanihabitans sp.
GTGGCCTCTTCCTTACCAAGGAAACGCTCTACCCCTGAGCTACACCGGCTAAATATTAGAGCGAGAGACCGGGTTCGAACCGGCGACATTCAGCTTGGAAGGCTGACGCTCTACCAACTGAGCTACTCTCGCAATTATTTATAATCCATAATATTTACAACCTTCCTTTTAAAACTGCTTTACTGGTATCGCAGTTAAAAAGTGGGGAGAGTAGGATTCGAACCTACGAAGTTAAAAACAACAGAGTTACAGTCTGTCCTCGTTGGCCGCTTGAGTATCTCCCCAATTATAAATATTTCACTCTGTTAAAGAACTTGAGCCGATGGAGGGACTCGAACCCACGACCTGCTGATTACAAATCAGCTGCTCTAGCCAGCTGAGCTACATCGGCTTTTTTTAATGCCTTTTTAGCTAAAAAAAAGCCCGCTATTTCTAACGGACTGCAAATGTATATATTTATTTAATTATTCAAAACATTTTTTCAATATTTTTTTCATAAATGTGCTCTTAATTTCTCTTTTCGCTTTTTTAGCTGTCTTTCAAGGGACGCAATTGCCACATCTGTACCCTCTTCGAACGATTTACATTGTTTTTTCACAACAAAACTATCTCCCGGCACACTTACTCGTGCTTCAAATATCTTATTTTCTTTATCGCTGGTGTTATCTAATTTTAAAAAAACGTCTGCTTTTATTATCTTATCATAAAAGGTATCTAACTTATCCATACGTTTTTGAACAAAGTCTAATAGTTTTTGGTCGGCATTGAAGTTGACGGATTGGGTGTTTACTTTCATACTTCTAATTTATTATAGGTTAAACAATTATGCTATTTTTTTTTACTTCTTGGATGTGTGTTTAGATACACTTTTTTTAATTCTGCTATACTGTTATGTGTATAAACTTGCGTTGCAGCTAAACTAGAATGCCCTAGTAATTCTTTAACAGCATTTAGGTCTGCACCTTGATTTAGTAAATGAGTTGCAAAGGAATGTCTTAATATATGCGGACTCTTTTTTACTTTAGTAGATGCTAAACTAAAATACTCATTTATTATGCGGTACACAAGTGTTTCGTAAATTTTAACTCCTTTTTGTGTTAAAAACAAATGGTCTTTATCTTTTATTACTTCGAGTTGATTTCTTACTTCTTGATATTTTATTATGGTTTGAATTACAGATTGCAATAGCGGCACAAATCTTTCTTTATTGCGTTTGCCGAGTACTTTTAGTGTTTTATTAGACACATCCACATCCTTTAACTGCAGCTGTACCAATTCTATGCGTCTAATTCCTGTAGAATAAAACAGCTCTATGATGAGTTTATCTCTAAGTCCTTGATAGTCGTCTTGAAAATTAAGTTCGTCTAACACAATTGCTATTTCGGCTTCTGAAAATGGTATTTGTATTTTCTTACTTGTTTTTAATGCCTTGTGTTTTGTTAATGGATTTATTTCTATTTCACCAATTTTAAGAAGGAATTTATAGTAGGTATTTAATGCCGAAACTTTTCGGTTTATACTTCTATTGGAAATCTCTTTTTCGACCATATTTACTATCCAACTTCTTATTTGTGAATAGTTTGCATCTTCTATGCCTTCTTGATCAAATTGTGCCGCATTAAATATTAAAAAGTTGGACAAATCATTTTCGTAAGCTTTAACAGTTAGCTTAGAATAGTTTTTTTCTAATAAGAGATAGTCTATAAAGGATTGAAATGGCATTCTGGAAGTTAATAGTTAATAGTTAATAGTTAATAGTTAAATGTACTAAAGTTTTATTTGAAATAATTTTTAAAGCATAAAAAATCCCACTAGTTTAACACTAATAGGATTGGATAACTTATAAATAAAAAAATGAGCCCTTTTATTTCCTGTTTATTTTAACGACCATACTGAATAGCTTTTAGGTGGTGCTTGTATTTTCACCCACTTCCCAGATTGGGTTGTTGGTTCCCAACTAGAATGCCCTGTATAATCTTTAATTACGGTGTTAGACCAATTGGTTTCTACCCATCGCTCCTGCCAAGAATCAGAATTATTGATATAAACGACTAAACCATCGTTATTATACCCATTTCTTTTTGCAACATACTCCTCTGTATCTACATGCAAAATGGTTGTGGATCCTCCTGCCAAATTATTATGGATCCAAATTAAATTATTTAATCGCTCTTTATTTAGCCATTCTTCATAATCTCTATAAAATATTGTAGGATATCCTTCATGCGTTAAAATGTAAGCGTATGCCAATATTTTATTGTTTGTAATTTCGTCGGTATCGTGATTAGTTACAAAGGTTACCGCTTTAGATGCGTTTTGTTTCCACAGCATATTATCATTTAATGCATTTAGGTTATTTCCCATAAATGCATCTTTCATTTTATAATAACACGCAAAATCAAAAGCACTTGCTTCTGCTGCTCCAGTCCAATAATCTAATGTAGATACATTACTATCCCAATATTCACCTACAGAAAAACCACCGACTTCATTTTTCCAATCTTTAACCACCCAAGGCTCAAATCCTTTTACATAATCAAAACGCCACCCATCAAAACCGATAACATCTCTATAATACTTAGCAACACTATTTGGGTTTTTCCATAACCAATCTTGCACATAAGCTTGATCATGACATAAATCGGAGAAACCTCCAAATGCACCACTATCATTAGCATGAATATTATTAGAATGAAAATCTGTTGCCGAACGGAAAAAATTTCCGGATAACGGATTAAAATCGGAATATGTATTTGTTCCTGTGTACGGGTTAGCCTCTAAATCTCCACCACTATTATGATTGATTACAATATCGGCAATAACACTTAATCCGTATTGATGCGCAGTATCTATCATATTGGTAAGTTCGGTTCTGGATCCAAAGCGAGTTTCTACACTTCCCATTTGGTTGTATTCTCCAAAATCGAAATAATCGAAAGGATCATATCCCATGGAAAAAGGGCCGTTTTGCGCTTTCGAAACTGGCGGAAGCCAAATCGCGTCTATTCCAGCATTACTCCAATCTTGCACTTTGGTATCTAAAGTATTCCACCAAGTACCTCCAGCTGGCACATCCCAATAAAAGGCTTGCATCATTACTCCTGAACCAATGGGCTTTAAACCTTCCCTTTGCGCAGATTGCATTATCGGCGCCTCTTTTGTGGTAGATGACTCTTCTTGACGTGTTTCTTCTTCACTACAACTCCATGTGAATAGGAATAAAAGTATGAGGTAGCTGATTTTGAAATTTTTCATATGGTTTACGGTTTTGGTTAATAATAAGTTATGAAGCTACATCATAACTATCTATTACCAAAACGGAATCGCCAACGAAAACGTTATCGTGTTAATAAATAACTGATTTTATGTGTTAAATTTTAAGGAAATCGTAAAATTAGCTCGATTTATTTGCAAAAACGATGGAACGGCATGTTTGAGCTCTTTTTATTTTTCATAAAAAAGCGAGTAGTGAAAGCGTGGTGCTCCTTCGCTAAAGCTTCGGAGCACGTAGATGCCTAATTTAAATAATTCACAGTCTTATTACTTAGTGATAAATTATAAAGATGCATTGCTTTAGCGCAGTAGCATTTGCCCCAATAATTAATCTTCATATAAGGACGCTCTTTTGCTTAAATCTAAAATAAGTTGTTCGTCTTCTTCACTTTCTAATAAGACGTTGTAGCTCTTCCAAAACTCTTTATTATACGGTTTTGGCGCAAAGATATCTGGATCCCAATCTTCTTGCTGTAGGTTTGCGATTTCGTCTTTGTCTAGAATGATTTCGGAAAATAAAATTTCTTGTACGGTATAATAGTAGCGTTCTTCTTTATTGTAACGCGCTTCTTCTACTTTTGAAATTTTTAAAGACGGTTTCATACCTACATTCACCAATTTTGGGGTTTCGTAATAGATGTAGTTTGGATACATTTTATCCTTATACTCTATATATGTAATGACCAGTTTGTGATTGGTTTGCGTATCGAAAAGTCGTTTACTTCTGTCTTTTTGCGCGTCGGAAGCGGCTACTAAATCATACTCTATTTTCTTTATTGCGTAGTTATCATAATAAATATAGATCCAACCTTGCGCTTGATAACCTTGATTAAAAACACCTTTGGTATCTAGGCCGACAAAGTCTTTAGAACCTTCGATTTTAATTTTATACAGTTTACGCTCATTATCTACCAGAATCGTATCTAATTTAAATTGATGCGTATCTAGAATGTTATCTCCAAACAATGCTTTTGCGTTATTTGCATTGCGTAGCAAGTTAAGTTTTCCTTGAAAAAGGTTTTGCAAACCGTTAATTCTGGTGTCATTCCATTTAATAGCAGTTAGTAATTGCTCGGTAGTTACCGATCTTCTACTAATGTCTTTTGCTTTAAGTTTCTGTCTTGTATTTTGATTTTTATAGGATGCAAAAGTGAATAAACTATCGACATCACGAAGGTCATAACTTTTACGTACTTGATCTACATTAATTTTTAAATAGTCTGCACTACTTGCTGCATACCCTGAATCGTAAACCGTTATTGCACTTTCTATGAGCCATTTAAACTCATTTTTATTTCGCTCTTTATGTCTTAAAAAACCTTTTTGCACATACGAGGAATCTGGAAGGTTTCGATCGAGCTTTTTAATTGCTTTGACCACAATTTCGTTACCTGTAGTTGGTCTTGCTTCTGCTATTAAAACGACTTCATCTAAAGATGCTTGTTCTTCATTTAAATAGATTACTGCTGCATTATCAAAGGCCTGAATTGGAATTTTAAAAGTAGAATACCCAATAGAAGAGATCACCAAGGTGTCTTGTTCGTGCTTTTGCGGTACTTGTAAAACAAAATTACCATCAATATTGGTTACGGTACCGATGGTTGTATTTTTAATATAGACACTTGCACTCGCAATGGGAAAGGAGTCTAAAGTATCTACCACTGTATTTTTAAGTTCGGTTTGTGCGTAACTTGTAAACCCTAAAAAAAGTAAGAGTACAACGGTTAGTTGTTTTGTGTTTTTAAATTGCATAGTATAAATTTAATAGTTTTAGGACCATTTTTATTAATTAACGATTTGGAATACTAATTAGT
>JAGPUY010000146.1 GCA_018067265.1 Oceanihabitans sp.
TAAAAGCCCAAAACACTTTTAAGGATACTTTAATTATTACTTTTTCAGAATTTGGTAGACGTGTAAAACAAAATGCAGCAAATGGTACAGATCATGGCGCAGCAAATAATGTTTTTATTATTGGTGAAAACTTGAAAAAACAAGGATTGTACAATGACCTAGCTAGTCTTAGCGATTTAGATGCCAATGGCGATTTAAAATACGAAATAGATTTTAGAGCTATTTATGCAACGATATTAAAAAAGTGGTTAGAAGTAGATGATAAAAAAATATTGAATACTTCTTTTGATTATTTAGATTTTATTTAAAAAACCTTGAATCTATCTTTAAATGAATAAAAAAGAAACAAGGTTTTAAATACTCTGTTGATTAATAGCGGTGTAAAGATATAGAAATCCGTATGAGGATGCTATGCTAAATATGTGTTTGGTAGTAAAAATTATATAATTGGTATTGTTTTTTGTATCGTTGGTATTTAGCTATACTTCACTTTTCTTAAAATGCGTAAGGATTCTTTATAAAACAGGTACGCATCTTTACTGTAGGTTTTTAAAAAGGATTTAGCTTCAGTAAGTTTGTCTATAGCTTCATGAAAATTATTTAAATAACAAATTAAATAGGTTTCTGGAAGATTCATTAAATCCACTTCTTCATTGGTATTTAGCTTTTGCCCTTTTTTTAGTTTTTCTAACAAAGCATTGTTGGCGTTATAGATATGATGCAGTACTTTTTTGTCCAATTGCGGCGCTTCAAACAGTAAATTAGTTTCAATAGTATAACTTGCGTTGTTTTCAAAATGAATTAAAGTTTCTTCTAAAGGATAGTATTTAGATGTGTTTTGTAGGCTGAGGTTTACGTATTCAATAATTTTAAAACGATCTTCATTATAACTTATTTCGACTTCATCTAAAGTGGAGAAAAATAAACGTACTTGCTCGTTTACCATTTCAATATCGACTCTAGAATAAAAGGTTTCTTTACCTACAATTTTCTTTTGTCCAGACCAGCAAAGCACAAAATATTCTTTAAATACTTTGTATTTGGGGTTGTAATCTTTCCGCTTATTTAAAAAAGTAAAAACGCCATCTAAAGTGTGTTGAATGTTGTTTTGCGAATGGTTTTCAATCGCTTCCACAATTTTAGAATTTACATCGGTTATATCGCTTTTAAAAATCTTAGGCATACTGATGCTGCCATCTCTAAAAAAGACAGTTCCGCCATAATATTTCCAAATATTCTTACGAAGTGATGTTAGGCTATCCAGTGGTCTTATTGTTACTAAACCAACTACTTTATCGTCGGATAAATGCGGAAAAGGAATATTTTCATATTGCACTATTGGCGGATTGGTTAAGTATGCATTTATTAAATTCTGAATTTTAGAATCATCAAAAAAATCGACACCAAGAATAGTATTGTCTTCGTCTTCTACGCCAATTACGATATAGGAATTGTTTTTCGGATTGCTGTTAGAAAGGGCGCAAACGTGTTTTAAAAATTTCGCCTTACCTTCTCTTTGATCAATATTTATTTTTCGCTTTTTATCATAAAAACTGTTCTCATCATTATGAGCTAATAGATTTTTAATAAGTAAGCGTTTGTTAATCATAGTCCTATTCCTGCGAAGGCAGGAATCTTATTAATTTATAGAAGATCTATTTCTTTCTTAATATTTAATCGCGCTTGCGCTTCATATTTGTTTTTAAAAGTATCTGTAAAATACAATGTTTCTCTTTCTAAAAAATGATTTAAAACCTTCTTTCTTCCTGGTTTATATATGAAATCAGGATAGATTTTATATTCTTTTCTAATATTTTGAATATAGTTTTGATATGTTTTCCAGTCTGTTCCTAAAATAGATAGATCTAAATCTAAAAGATATGCATTATCATTATTGCCAGATAAAACAATTTCATGTTTTTTTGTTGAAAGGATTAATTTTTGAACTATTTCTAGCTTTTCATCATTAATATTTAATGATTTTAAACGGTTTTTAGCAAAAAGAGCACTTTTTTCTTCGTTATCTTTTTTTGAAGATTTATAGATAATATCATGATACCAAATAGCAAATTTTAAAGAATCTAGGTGTGTTATCTTATCTGCATAATTTTCTAATTGATTTAGCATATTATGTAGATGAAATAAATTATGGTAGTGTCTAGACTTTAAAGAATATTGTTTGATTATCTCATTCCAATAGTCTTTAATAGTAGACTTATCTTCAATATATTTTGAAGCTAAATTTTCCCATTCCTTTTTTAACCATTCTATCATATCTCCTTTTTCACAATAGTACTACTAGCCTGTGCTGTACAAAACACCAATACATCTGCAATATTTACGTGTGCAGGACGCGTAATAGCAAAGTAAATAATGTCTGCAATATCTTCTGGTTGTAATGCTTTGTAGCCTTTGTATACATTGTCTGCAATAGTATCTCCTTTAAAACGGACTTGAGAAAATTCGGTTTCTACCAATCCAGGATTGATAGCGCCAACTTTTATTCCGTACGGGTTGAGGTCTATGCGCATGCCTTCTGTAATTGCTAGAACTGCATGTTTACTGCCACAATACACGTTTCCTTTTGGGTATACTTCTTTTCCAGCGGAAGAACCAATATTAATAATATGACCAGATTTTCTTTCTGTCATTATAGGGATTACCGCTTTACTCACATACAGTAATCCTTTTACATTAATATCTAGCATCGCATCCCAATCGTCTAAATTTCCAGTTTCAATGGGGTCTAAACCATGGGCGTTTCCTGCATTATTAATTAAAATATCTATTTGTTTAAAATCTTCGGGAAGCGAATCGATAGCATTAAAAACGGCGTCTTTATCACGGACATCAAAATTTAAAGTATGCACGTTAGTTTGTTTACTTAGTGCTTGTTGTATGCTGTCTAGACGTTCTTGTCTTCTTCCGCAAAGTATAAGGTTAATACCATGTTTTGCGAGTTCTTGCGCAGTTGCTCTACCAATGCCACTTGTTGCTCCAGTTATTAAGGCTATTTTTTTCATTGAAAAATTTATTTTTCATTTCCACGAAGGTGGAAATCTTTTTCTTATTTATTTAATATTTTTATTTGATATTCGAATAAGCAACTGAATACTGCCTGCTCATTTACGGTACTTTATGTCCTTGACAGGCCACTAAAATTTTAAACCAATCTTCTAATTCTAATTGTATAGCCATTGCTTGCACTGCATTTTCTATGCGCTTTGGGTTTGTAGTTCCTATTACAGGATGAATACTGGCAGGATGTTTTAAAATCCAAGCCAATAAAAG
>JAGPUY010000148.1 GCA_018067265.1 Oceanihabitans sp.
ATTTTATTCCACAAATTATAACATTCAACTATATAAAGCATTAACACCACATCAATTTACGTAGGGGTACGTAGTATTAAAAAATAACGCTATAGACTTATTTCCAAACAGTTATGTCGTATATGCTTTTTTAAGCTATAAAGACAGAAACAAACTACAAATAGCTTTTTTTTGACAGATTACGAAAATCCAATTCAAAAGTATTTTAGCTATTAATTGAATTTTTAAATAGGTTTTCAATTTTTTATAAAGCTGTTCGTTTATTAAGTTTTATTTTTGAAAAAAAAACATTCAAAATGGAAACACTTCTCGATTTTTTATCCAATATTTCTTGGTGGTTATGGATTATCATAGGTTTAGCATTAGTAGCTATTCGAGATGTCTTCGTTCAAAAATCACACACTATTAGTCATAATTTCCCAATTATTGGTCATTTTAGATATATGTTGGAGAAAATTGGTCCAGAATTAAGGCAATATCTAGTTGCCAATAACAGAGACGAGTTACCTTTTAACAGAATTGAACGTGGTTGGATTTATGCTTCTGCAAAACACGAAAACAACTACGAAGGCTTTGGTACCGATCGCGATATTTATGCACACCAACATATTTTTATTAATAATGCGATGATGCCTTATCAAATAGGTCCAAATCATCCAAACACTATAGATCATTGCTTTTTACCTTGTGCTAAAATAATGGGTGAATTTAACCAACGTAAAAAACCATTTAGACCAGCCTCAGTAATCAATGTTTCTGCGATGAGTTTTGGTTCCCTTTCTGCGAAAGCTGTAGAATCTATGAATAAAGGCATTAAAATGGCTGGTGCTTATCATAATACTGGTGAAGGTGGTTTATCCCCACACCACAGTCATGGTGGCGATGTAGTTTTTCATTTTGGAACAGGTTATTTTGGTGTTCGCGCTGCGGATGGTGGTTTTTCTATGGAAAAGTTAATAAAACTAGTAGAAGACAATCCGTTTATACGTGCCATTGAAGTAAAACTTTCACAAGGAGCAAAACCAGGAAAAGGAGGTGTTTTACCAGGAGCTAAAATCACTCCGGAAATAGCTAAAATTAGAGGCGTTGAAGTTGGTAAAGATGTACTATCTCCACCAAATCACAAAGCGTTTAGTAATGTTCCAGAAATGTTAGATTTTATTGAGCAAATTGCGGAAGCTACAGGATTACCGGTTGGTATTAAAGCGGCCATAGGAAAATTAGAACAATGGGAAGAACTAGCAGATCTTATGAAAGCTACGGGAAAAGGTCCTGATTTTATTACTGTTGATGGTGGTGAAGGTGGTACTGGAGCTGCGCCTCCAAGTTTTGCAGATCACGTAAGTTTACCTTGGGTTTATGGTTTTGGTGATTTATATAAATTATTTCAACGTAAAGGTTTAAGCGAACGTATTGTATTTATTGGAAGTGGTAAATTAGGTTTTCCTGCTAAAGCGGCAATGGCTTTTGCAATGGGAGCTGACTGTATAAATGTTGCTCGAGAAGCTATGATGAGTATAGGTTGCATACAAGCACAAGTATGCCATACTAATAAGTGTCCAAGTGGTGTTGCTACACAAAGTAAATGGTTACAGAACGGTATAGACCCTGCTTTAAAATCGGTGCGATTAGCGCAGTATTTTAAAACGTTTAGAAAAGAGTTTATCGAAATTACACATGCTGCTGGATATGAGCATCCTTGTGAGTTTACAATGAATGATATTGAAATTAATGTAGATGACCATAACTTATCTAAAGAACTAAGCGGCACTTATGGTTACGAAAAAACGCCTGTTCCATTTCATGGTATGCAGCGTTTACAAGATTGCAAGTATTTAGGTGGAAATAAAAAATAAAGTGGAAATAAAAAAGAGGCTTCTAGGAAGCCTCTTTTTTTTATCTTAATTATCAGAAACTAACACGTATTACATATCTCTTATTACGTGTATGGTTACAGAAAGATTTCGCACATTTCCGGAAGTATCCGTATAGGTTCCGTTAATGGTTGCGTCTATATAGTTACCAACACTACCATAATTCGATAAATTTAGTTGTAAATTAGTTGGTATAGAATAATCTAAATTTATATTGGATGCTTCAAAACCAAACTGATCTAAAGAATAGTTACCTGGTGTTGTACTCCCTAATCCAACATGGAAGTAGTTCAGATTTGTTTGAGAACCAATAGAGATTCCAGGGCTTGATTGGTTAGCACTTGCATTTATACTTGCTAAAAAATAATCTGTTGGATTATTATCTACTCGCACACTAATAAACTCTGTTACCGAAGAACAAGCAATTATATTTCCAACGTTGGTATTATTAAAAGTAAAAGGCAACGCTGTAGTTGTTTGAAAAGTATCAAAATCAGCTCCTTCTAAAGTAAAATCTGTTAAAGAAGCACATTGGATCACACTTAAAGAAAAACTTCCATTGGTTACATCTACTGTTGCATATTGGTTTCCATAGGTTACCGCTGCATAACCATTAGTAACGTTAGTATTAGAACA
>JAGPUY010000161.1 GCA_018067265.1 Oceanihabitans sp.
TTTTTATGCTTTTTCTTTTGGCAAGTTTCTCCAATTGTTCCAGTACCAAAGAAGTGAATAACGAAGCAAATAAAATTGGCATGCAAAATTTTCAAGAAACCCCATCGTTTACCTTAGGAGAAACTAGCTATAAGCATTGGACCGCGGGAATTCAAGGTGGTGGTTCTGGTATTAATGTACTAGTTCTTGTGGAAGAAAATAAAAATAATGTGGTATTCGATACGATCTATTTTAGAGGAATGCAATCTAAATTGGAAGCGGTTAAAACAGGCTACGTTGCAAATTTTAGAACAAAAGCAAACCAAAAGGAGGACATCATAATGAGTACTAACAAAAAGGCTGAGTATGGTAATGAAATAGCAGACAAAGCAGCTTTTCCTTTTCAATTAAAAGATAAGGAATGTGTTATTAGTTACATAGAAGATAATACTACCAAATATTTCAAAATTGAAAATCTAGTCGAAAAACCTAGAGATATGTATCCAAGTGCACCACCAAAAAATTAAATGGATTAAAGTATTCTAAATATGAAAGCTTCTTTAAAAATTACTTTTTTATTACTTATTCTTATTGCTATAGTTAGTTGTAAACCTTCACAATATGCATTTCAAAAAGAGGCTCCTTTGCAATTAACACGAGCTTATTTTAATAATTGGACTACCGGAATTCATATTGGTAGTACAGGTTTAAATATATATTTTGCGAATCTAATTCCTGCAAGAAATATTACAGTAGATAGTGTTTTTTTTAGAAAAATGAAAGGAAAGCTAAAAAAGGGAAAAGGCTTATATACCTCTAGATTAACTAAAAGATTAACCAATGCAGAAGATAATGCATTAACTACAAATGGATTTTTTCCTTTTAAATTAGAAAACACAGAATGTGTAATTAGTTACTTAGAGAACGGGGTAATTAAATACTATAAAGTGACTTACGTAGACGAAAAAGAAGGTGTTTATTATCTGGATGGACCACCAAAAGATTAATCCTTTTTATACTGCAACAAATTCAATACATTTAGGCCTAATTAAAAAAGAACATTGAGTACATTAAAATCACTTTTTAAACAAACTTTTATTTATGGTCTAGCAACGGTGCTACCAAGAATGTTAAGTGTTTTGTTAGTGCGTTTGCATACCGATAAAAGTGTACTAAAAACCGTTGCCGATTATGGCGATGTTTCCTTAATATTTTCCTATTTCGTTTTATTTAATGTTATTATCGCCTACGGCATGGAAACCGCATTCTTTCGGTTTTACAATAAAGAAGAAGATAAACCAAAGGTAATAGGCACTTCTGCAGTTTCTTTGGTACTTAGTTCTTTTAGCTTTTTTGTTTTGGCATTAATTTTTCAAAACCAAATAGCAAACTTTACAGATATTAAGGCAGAGTATATAAATCTTGTTATCTGGATTTTACTTTTAGACGCCTTAGTTATTATACCATTTGCCTGGTTAAGAGCAAATGCGAAACCCATGAAGTATGCCGTAATTAAAATACTAAACGTACTTATTAATGTTGGTTTAAACTTATTCTTCCTACTTTGGTTGAAAGATATAGCAACTCAATCAGACCTTTTTGCATCTATTTATAAACCAGATTTTGAAATCCAATATATATTCATCGCTAATTTGGTTGCAAGTGGAGTCACGCTTTTACTGATGCTTCCTTTTTATTTTAAGATAAAATATACCTTCAATACCAAGCTTTGGAAGCAAATGATGCGTTATGCTTTTCCAGTTTTAATAGCCGGAGTTGCATTTTCAGTAAACGAAACGTTTGATAGAATTTTATTAGATAAACTCTTACCAGAAAGTATTGCTAAAACAGAAATAGGGATGTACTCTGCCTGTTACAAACTCGCATTATTCATGACGCTTTTTGCAACCGCATATCGATTGGGAATCGAGCCTTTCTTTTTTAGTCATGCAAAAACAAAAAATCCGCAAAAAAACTATGCTACAATTTTAGAGTACTTTGTTATTTTCGGATCGGTAATATTACTGATTGTTATTGTGTTTGCCGATTTCTTAAAAGTTATTTTTATTGGAGATGAAGCCTATTGGGAAGCCATGTGGATTGTTCCCATTGTATTATTGGCAAGTTTTTGTTTAGGTATCTACCACAATCTTTCCGTTTGGTATAAAATAACAGACAGGACAAAATTTGGCGCGTATATTTCTGTTTTCGGAGCCCTTTTGACGGTAGCGCTAAACTTTTGGCTGATACCAATCATGAGCTATAAAGGTTCCGCAATTGCAACACTAGCGGCATACACTTGTATGATGCTTGCTTCCTATTATTTTGGAAGAAAATATTATCCTATTCCGTATAACATAAAGAAAATAGGATTATATCTATTTGTTTCTATACTTTTTTCCGCTTTAAGCTTTTATAAATATAGAGGGAATTATTTTATAGGAATTGGTGCAATAATTGTATTTTTAGGTCTGGTTTTTCAATTAGAAAAGAAAGAATTAAAACGAATATTTATCAAGAATTAATGGTTGTGCGTCATGTAACGGAAGCATCGCAATAAAATTAACATATAATTTAAAAAGATTTCCGCTGGAGTTTATCTGGAGTGAAGTCGAATGACAGAAAATAAACATGACAATAAAAATAATAAACAAATCTAGTCACGCACTACCGCATTATGAAACCATAGCGTCTGCAGGAATGGATTTAAGAGCAAATATCACAGAAGCAATACTACTTAAGCCTTTAGAAAGAACCATTGTTAAAACAGGTCTATTTATTGAATTACCAATAGGTTTTGAAGCACAAGTAAGACCAAGAAGTGGTCTAGCAGCCAAAAAAGGAATTACAGTCTTAAATGCTCCAGGAACTGTGGATGCAGATTATAGAGGAGAAATAGGTGTGATCTTAGTCAATTTGTCGAACGAAGATTTTACCATAGAAAATGGCGAACGCGTTGCACAACTTGTCATTGCAAAACACGAACGCGCAGCATGGATAGAAGTTCAAGAGCTCTCGGAAACCGATCGAGGTGAAGGTGGTTTTGGAAGTACAGGAGTAAAATGATTGGAGAATAACGATTAACGATTTTGGATTGAAGAACACACAAAGAAAAATATTTGTGCATTCGTGGCAAAAAAAAGCGACAACTAAACAAAAAACGAAACCACTTTAAAAGATGAAAATAATAGTACCAATGGCAGGACGAGGTTCTCGTTTACGTCCACATAGTTTAACCGTACCAAAACCATTAATTCCTGTTGCAGGGCAACCAATAGTGCACCGATTGGTAAAAGATATTGCCAAGGTTTTAAAACAACCAATAGAAGAAATAGCATTTGTTCTTGGGGATCCAGCTTGGTTTGGTGACGAGGTAGTTTCTAGTTTAAAAGCATTAGCAGAAAGTCTTGGTGCAAAGGCTTCTATTTACAGACAAGATAAACCATTAGGAACCGGACACGCAATTATGTGTGCAGCGCCATCCCTTTCTGGTCCAGCAGTAATAGCCTATGCAGATACTTTAATTCGTGCAGATTTTAATTTAGATCCAGAAGCAGATGCTGTAATTTGGACTAAAAAAGTCGCAAATCCAGAAGCTTATGGTGTTGTAAAATTAAATACAGAAAATAATATTACAGAACTG
>JAGPUY010000165.1 GCA_018067265.1 Oceanihabitans sp.
CACCATAGCGCCAGATAAAAACAAAATAAAAGGTGCCAAGTTTAGTGAAGATGGCTTATTCGGACTCTTAAGTATGTATCAAATTAAAGTGCAATAAAACATAATTCATGAAAATTATGTCCCTTTTTTAAAACCTTCATATTTATTGCATATCAAAACACTACTTACTACCATTAATAATTGGTTTTTTGTATATTTACACAGCTTAATTTCTAAGCAATATTTAATTCAGTAAACAAATTAAACATGACAAAAATTTCAACAATAATTTATACTAAAACAGATGAAGCGCCAGCATTAGCTACCCATTCATTTTTACCAATAGTTCAAGCTTTCACAAACTCTGCAGGAGTAAAAGTGGAAACAAGAGACATTTCTTTAGCATCCAGAATACTTGCCGTATTTTCAGATATGTTACCAGAAGACCAACGTGTTAAAGATACATTGGCCGAATTAGCCGAATTAGTAAAAAAACCAGAAGCGAATATTATAAAATTACCTAATATTAGTGCATCCTTACCACAATTAAAAGCAGCAATTAAAGAACTACAAACAAAAGGATATGGCTTACCAAACTATCCGGATGAACCTGAAACTGCAGAAGAAAAAGATATTAAAACCCGTTACGACAAAGTAAAAGGAAGTGCTGTAAACCCAGTATTACGTGAAGGAAATTCGGATCGTCGTGCGCCAAAGGCGGTAAAGAACTACGCAAAAAAGAATCCTCATTCTATGGGAGCTTGGAGCAAAGATTCTAAAACTCATGTTGCTACCATGACACATGGTGATTTTTTTCATAATGAAAAATCAGTAACACTTGCCGATGCTACAACCATTAAAATTGTACATACAGACGCTAAGGGAAAACAAACCAATTTAAAAGAAGGTCTAGATTTACTACAAGGAGAAATTATCGATGCTACCATATTAAGTAAAGCAGCATTAATCGAATTTTTAGAAGAACAAGTAGAAGATGCCTTAGATAAAAGCGTATTGTTTTCATTACACATGAAAGCAACCATGATGAAAGTTAGTGATCCAATTATATTTGGTCATGCGGTACGTGTTTTCTTCCATGATTTATTTAAAAAACATGGTAAGACATTCGAGAAAATTGGTGTGGATGTGAATAATGGTTTTGGAAACTTACTAGAAAAATTAAGCGATCTACCAGAAAATAAACGTGACGAAATAAGAGAAGATATAAGATATGCTTTACACCATAGTGCAGATTTAGCAATGGTAAATAGCGATAGAGGTATTACCAATTTACATGTACCTAGTGATGTAATTATTGATGCATCCATGCCAGCAATGATTCGTACTTCTGGACAAATGTGGAATGCAGAAGGTAAATTACAAGATACGAAAGCGGTAATTCCAGATAGTAGTTATGCTGGAATCTATGACGCAACTATAAAATTCTGTAAAAAACATGGCGCTTTTGATCCTACAACAATGGGAACGGTTCCTAATGTTGGACTTATGGCTCAAAAAGCAGAAGAATATGGTTCTCATGACAAGACCTTTGAGATAGAATCTAAAGGAAAAGTAGAAGTTATAGATGCTTCGGGTACTGTTCTTTTAAAACATAAAGTAGAAGCTGGAGATATCTGGAGAATGTGCCAAGTAAAAGATGCACCAGTTCAAGACTGGGTAAAGTTAGCGGTTACTAGAGCTAGAGCTTCTCAAACTCCTGCCGTTTTTTGGTTAGATAAAAAAAGAGCGCATGATGCCGAATTAATTAAAAAAGTAAATGTATACCTTTTAGATCACGATACTACTGGTTTAGATATTCGAATTCTTCCTCCTTTTGAAGCAACTAATTTTACACTAGAAAGAGTTAAAGACGGTAAAGACACTATTTCCGTTTCCGGAAACGTATTACGGGATTACTTAACCGATTTATTCCCTATTTTAGAATTAGGTACATCGGCAAAAATGTTATCTATTGTTCCTTTAATGAATGGTGGTGGTTTATTTGAAACTGGAGCTGGAGGTTCTGCACCAAAACATGTGCAACAATTTGTAGCAGAAAATCATTTACGTTGGGATTCTTTAGGTGAATTTTTAGCACTTGCTGTTTCTTTAGAACATTTAGGCGAAACAACAAAAAATGAAAGAGCTAAAGTTTTAAGTGAAACTCTAGATGAAGCTACAGAAAAATTATTAGAAAATAAAAAAGGGCCTTCTCGTAAAGTAAACGAATTGGATAATAGAGGAAGTCATTTTTATTTAGCAATGTATTGGGCCGAAGCCTTAGCTAACCAAACAAAAGATGCAGATTTAAAAGAAACCTTTACTCCTATAGCAAAGTCTTTTAGTGAAAATGAAGACGTAATTGTTAACGAGTTAAATAAAGTGCAAGGTAAATCTGTGAAAATGGGCGGATATTATGAACCAAATGATGATTTAACGAGCAAAGCAATGAAACCTAGTAAGACTTTTAATAGTATTTTAAATACGATTAAATAATACTAAGTTAATGTAAAAAAAGCTCCTTTCTAGGGGCTTTTTTTATACTTTTATGTCAAATGATTTTTAAAATTTGTTAGTATATGTTTAAGAAAAACGCACTTATATTTTTTTTATGTTACTTTACCATATTCCTTTTATCTGCACAAGAGCAATTCACATTTAGTGGAACCATTCAAGAAGCTACAAGTAATGAAACCCTAATTAGCGTAAACATTATTATTCCAGAACTACAAACCGGAACAACAACCAATGAATATGGCTTCTACTCTATTACATTACCAGAAGGAGATTACAAAGTAATTATTAGCTACATTGGTTTTTCTGAAGTTGTCGAAACCATTAATCTTTCCCAAAACATTACCAAAAACTATAGTTTAGCAGAGGCTACTCAAAATCTAGACGAAGTAGTTATTAAAGAAAATGTGGAAAGACTAAATATCAAAAAACCACAAATGAGTGTAAATGCACTCTCTTCCAGTACCATAAAACAAATTCCTGCTATACTTGGTGAACCCGATGTTATCAAAGCCATAACCATGCTTCCAGGAGTTACCACTGCTGGTGAAGGTGCTTCAGGTTTCAATGTTCGTGGTGGCGCAGCAGATCAGAATTTGATTTTATTAGACGAAGCAACTATCTATAATTCTTCGCATTTATTTGGATTCTTTTCGGTTTTTAATCCGGATGCAATAAAAGATTTAAAACTATATAAAGGTGGCATTCCGGCTCGTTATGGCGGACGCGTTTCTTCGGTCTTAGATATCTATCAAAAAGAAGGAAATAGTAAATCGTTTCATGCAAACGGTGGTATTGGTATCGTTTCTAGTCGTCTTTTAATTGAAGGACCAATAAAAAAAGAAAAAGCTTCTTTCCTTTTAGGAGGTAGATCTTCTTATGCACATTTATTTCTTCCGCTCTTTGATGTAGATAGCAAAGCATATTTCTACGATTTAAATACTAAGATAAGTTACAAAATCAACAAAAAAAACAATGTGTACTTATCCGGTTATTTTGGTAGAGACGTATTTAGTTTGAGTGATAGTTTTAAAAACACGTACGGTAATTCGGTTTTAAACTTTAGATGGAATCACTTATTTTCCAATAAATTATTTTCCAATACTTCTTTAATTTATTCCGATTACTATTATGGTTTAGATTTAAACTTCGTCGGATTTAAATGGAATTCGGGCATAAGAAATTTCAACTTTAAATACGATTTAAAACACTACCTAAACGATAAAATAAAACTGCAATATGGTTTAAATAGTATCTATCATAAATTTAATCCTGGTGAAATTGAACCTTCAGATGCATCCTCTGGAATAAACCCCAGAAAGTTAATTGATAAATATGCTTTTGAAAATGCGATATATATAGATGCAGAAC
>JAGPUY010000174.1 GCA_018067265.1 Oceanihabitans sp.
CATTACAATATTTGGTTCGTCGTCAACAATTAAAATTTTATTCTTCATACTTTACGACAACAATTTACTTAAAAGGTATCGTAAAAACAAGCATTGCGCCATTTTTTACTCCTTTTTTTGCCCAAATTTTTCCGTGGTGCTTTTCTACTATCTGTTTGGATATTGCTAAACCCAATCCGCTACCTTGTGGTTTCCTTGTATTTTGATCTTGCGATTGGTAAAATTTATCAAAAATAAAATCATAATCTTCTTCTAGAATCCCTTTACCATTATCGGATACGGAGATTTCAACAAAGGCATTTCCCAATTTATAATCGACAATAATTTCTCCTGTTTTGCCAGTACAAAATTTAATAGCATTAGACAGTAAATTGGTTAACACTTGAAGAATGCGATCTTCATCATAATTGGTTTTAAAACTATATGTATTTTTATTTATAATTTGCACTTCTTTTTTTGCTGCGATTTGAGAGATGCTATTAATCGCTTTTGCAATTGTCTTTTGAATGTCTTGGTATTGCATATCTAAATGCAAACGACCAGTTTCTAGTTTTTCAAAATCCAAAATATTATGAATTAATCGTCCTAAGCGATCGGAATCTTGGAGTATATTTTTTAAAAATTGTGCTTTTATTTCTTTAGGCATATCATCCTCTTCATCCATCAACAATTCTGTAGCTGCACGAATTCCAGTAATTGGCGTTTTTAGTTCATGTGCAACCGTGTCTAAAAACTCATCTTTTTGTTTGTCCTTAGAAATTAATTCTTCGTTTACATCTTTCAATTTTGAGGACAATTGTGTTAGCTCATTCGATTTTTCTAAAAGCATTTTATTACTGACGATATTGTCTTTAGACTCTTCTAAAATCTTCAATACTTCCACCAAACTAATCTGCTCCTCTTTTACCACACTTGCAATTAGTATTTTTGCCGATGCAGAACCGATACTTCCTGTTAGTAGTTTTTCAGAAAAATTAATTAATCGTGCATCTGCTAACTGCGTGTCTTGTGGTAACTTATATTTAGTAAAGAAAATATTTAATGCTCTGGATGCTCTTTTTTCGCCTAAAAAACGAACTAATACATTTTTAATATCTGCAACGTACGCTTCTCCTTTCCAGACTAAAGCACTGTCTTGAAGCGTGGTAAAATTGTTACTATCGACATACATTTCGGCATAATTACGCTCTCTATAATTTCCTTTAGCCATTAATGAAAACACTAAATAACTCATCACATTAAAGGTCATACTCCAAAAGAAAGCATGTGCTGGCGGACTTAAAAAATCGATACCAAATAAGGCGTAAGGTTTGAAGGCTGAAATACCAAATAAACCGAGTTGCGTAAAATCGTCTGTTCCTGTTAACTCTCGTAATGTAAATGGAAAGACTAAAGTATATACGGCAATGGTAAAACCTATAAGAATACCTATAATGGCAGCTTTTGAAGAACCACGATTCCAATATAAACCAATAAAAAAGGAAGGTGCTAATTGCGAAATAATAACAAAAGAAATCAACCCTATGGAATACAATGACAACTCTTTTGAAAAGGACACATAAAAGAAATATGCCGCAATAATGATCGTAAAAATAGAAATACGACGAATATTTTTAATATACTTTAAATTTCTATCTGGCTGATTTTTAATGAATTTATCTAGAAAACCATACGGAATAATTAGATTATTACTCACCATTGTGGATAAAGCCAAGGTAGATACAATCACCATAGAAATGACTGCTGAAAAACCACCAAGAAAAACAAGTGTTGCAAAAAAGGAGTTTCCGTTTTCTAACGGTAGTAGCAAAGAATAATACTCTGCATTTTGTGTACTTCCAAAAGTAAGTTTTCCTGCCCAAGCGATAAAAATCACGAAGAGATTAAAAAGCAATAAATACAAAGGGAATAACCAAATGGCTTTTTTTAAATGCTTCTCTCTATTATTCTCTAAAACAGAAACTTGAAACTGTCTTGGCAATAAAAATATAGCCATAAAAGATAAGCCTATCAAGAATAACCAGTTAAAACCATCTTCTATCCCACCAAGCGTGGTGAGTTCTTTAAAGTTTTCGGTAACGGCAATTTTCTCATAAATATCTGTGGTACCATCAAACAAATAAAACGTAACATAAACACCAATTGCTAGAAAGAATACGAGTTTTAAAACGGACTCAAAAGCAACGGTGGCAATGATCCCTTTATGTTTTTCGGAAGCATCTGCATTTTGAGTACCAAAAAAAGTAGCAAATATGGCTAATAATAATGCGACATAAAATGTAGAATCATCTATAACTGCTGTGGAGATATAACTGGTATCATCCGACATAATTTCAAAGGTTTCGGAAACCGCTTTTAGCTGTAACGAAATATATGGCAAAGTCCCAAAGAGACAAACAACAGTAACTAATGCGCCTAGAAACCTACTGTTTCCATAGCGTAAGGAAATAAAATCGGCAATAGATGAAATTTTGTGTTGTTTAGAAATTCGGATGACTTTACGGAGTACGACAATCCACAAAGGAGCTGCTATCACTGGACCTAAATAAATAGGCAAAAAGTTAATACCCGAATTTGCTGCAATTCCAACGCTTCCGTAATACGTCCAAGCAGAACAATAAACTGCTAACGACAAAGTATACACGTATGGATTATTCACCCATTTACTTTGGCGTTTTTTTTCCGCAAGAAAAGCAATGTAAAATAACACTGCTAAATAGATGATAATGATTATGATTAAAGTGTAATTATTCATAATGGCGTTTTAATACGATATATGAAATTACGATGGACAATAACCAGACAGAAAATATAAAAAAGTATAAGGTTGGAATACCAAAAACTGCGCCTTCTAAATTAAAAACAAGAATGAATGGTATATTAAAAATTAAAAACAATGCTATCGATAATACGACTAGCTTTTGTTCGTGACGTTTTTTCATATGATTGGCTGGTTTCATTTCCGCGAAAGCGAAAAAAATAATAACTTTACTAATATAAGAAATCAGCACTACATACATGTAATGCTGATTTACAAACTAACTAAATTAAATTACGCTTTATATTTTTCAGCGAAAGCCAAAAGAATATTAAGACAGAACTCAAAGTTTTAATGATCGGAAGCTTCTCCTGCTCCTGAAGGTATTCTAATACTCTCCACCATATCTTGAACATCTTGTGGTGGCGCTGGTGTCATTCTAGAAACGACTAATGAAATTACAATATTTACGCACATTGCAATAGTACCAAATCCTTCTGGAGAAGTACCAAACCACCAATCTTCACTTGTTCCTCCACCAAACATGTCGAGTTTAAATTTCATCATGTAGAATAACATTAACACGATTCCTACAACCATTCCTGAAATAGCACCTTGACTATTCATTCGCTTATCGAAAATCCCAAGAATAATCGCTGGAAAAAAGGAGGCGGCTGCGAGACCAAAGGCGAGTGCGACGACTGCTGCTACAAATCCTGGTGGATTAATACCAAAGTAACCTGCTATTAAAATCGCTACAAAAATGGAAATTCTTGCTGCTGTTAATTCATTTTTATCTGAAATATCTGGTTTTAATTGTTTTTTAATTAAATCGTGAGAAATAGATGTGGAGATTACTAATAACAATCCTGCCGCAGTAGATAATGCTGCTGCTAGTCCACCGGCTGCTACTAATGCAATTACCCAATTTGGTAAGTTTGCAATTTCCGGATTTGCTAATACCATGATATCTCTATCTACATACAATTCATTTTTAGCATCACTTGCGTTAGATACCATACGTTCTCCATGTGCTCCTCTTGCATCGGTATACACCGGTTTTTTACTAGATAAAGCGCTTCCTGCTACATATTGAATTTTTCCATCTCCATTTTTATCAGCCCAAGCAATTAACCCTGTATTTTCCCAATTTTTAAACCATTCTGGAATTTCGGAGTATTCTTTATTACTTACTGTTTCAATTAAATTTGTTCTTGAAAAAACTGCAATTGCAGGCGCTGTTGTATATAAAATTGCGATTAAGAATAAAGCATAACCTGCAGATTTACGAGCATCTTTTACTTTAGGTACTGTAAAGAAACGAACAATTACGTGAGGTAATCCTGCTGTTCCTGTCATTAATGCTAAAGTAATTGCAAATACATCCCATGTAGATTTTGTTCCGCTTGTGTATTCGTTAAAGCCGAGTTCTGTATGTAATAAATCTAATTTATCTAGCAGAAAAGCGCCACCTTCTACTTTTCCTCCCATTCCTATTTGTGGAATGATATTTCCTGTCATTTGCATCGAAATGAAAAATGCGGGTACCATAAAAGCAAAAATTAATACACAGTATTGTGCTACTTGCGTGTATGTGATTCCTTTCATTCCTCCTAAAAGCGCGAAGGTTAGAACTACGGTCATCCCAATGATTACTCCTAAATTAATATCTACTTGTAAGAATTGAGAAAACACAATACCTACACCACGCATCTGACCTGCAACATACGTAAAGGATACAATTAATGCGCAAATTACTGCTACGGTTCTAGCGGTATTTGAATAGTATCGATCTCCAATAAAATCGGGAACGGTAAACTTACCAAACTTACGTAAGTAAGGTGCTAATAATAATGCTAGTAGCACGTATCCACCAGTCCAACCCATCAAATATACAGAGCCATCATATCCTGAAAAGGAGATAATTCCTGCCATACTAATAAAGGAGGCGGCACTCATCCAATCGGCCGCAGTAGCCATACCATTTGCTAAAGGAGAAACGCCTCCACCAGCAACATAAAACTCTTTTGTTGAGCCTGCTCTTGCCCAAATTGCTATTCCAAAATATAAGGCAAAAGTAATCCCTACTAATAACCATGTCCAAAATTGTACACTCATAATTTTTGTTTTTTTATTAAGATTAGTTAAGGATTACTCGTCGTAACCGTATTTTTTATCTAGTTTATTCATTAGTCTTACGTAAACGAATATTAGAATCACGAATACATAAATGGAACCTTGTTGGGCAAACCAGAATCCCAGTTTAAATCCACCAAGTCTAATGGTATCTAATTCTTCTCTAAATAATATGCCGCATCCAAAGGACACTACAAACCATATAACAAGTAATATTGCTAAATACTTGATGTTTTCTTTCCAGTACGCGGTTGCGTTGTCTTGTTTTTCACTCATAGTTGTTTATTTTATAGATATATCATTGCTTGAAGTGAAATAGTATTTGCATCTAAAGCACCAAACTGTTCCTTTTTATATTCTAAAGTTAATTTTGAATTATGACCACTCATGAAAGCATTAATTCCTACACCTAAAGTGGTTCTATCATCACTTACAGCATCATAACTATGCGTACCATAACTTACATAAGGTTGCAATCTTGTTTTTGCTTTATCTCCATTAAAAACATAACCAACATGTGCATATAGCATGCTTCCTGTACCGTAAGCGCTATACAAATAATCGTTTCCGTAATCATTATTTTGAAATACAGCGTACGCTGTAATGGCGCTACCTTTATCACCGATAGGGGCATCATAAAAAGCGTCTACAGCAAATATGGAAACATCTTCCCCTTTTAAATCTGGATTTAATAACGTTCCGTTATCTACCACAGATCCTTTAGGGTGTAAAAAGAAACCTGCTCCAACATTGAATACTTTTTTAGTACCTAAGTAGGTTCCCACTTTATATGGTAAAAAATTAGACTCCTGATCGAAGAAATGGTAATCAAAATAACCAGCATATGTTTTTCCTGCATCTTTAGAACCTAAAGAAGAACGACCATTATACACGGCATCTCCTCCTGCAACCGCAGTACGAGAATCTAAAGTAGCATTAGATGCATCGTTAATTGCAACGCGATATTGCAGTTTATTAAACTTTCCTTTTGCAAAGACACCTAAATGACGTGCAAATTGATCGGACAAACCAATTGTAGCCCAGGATTGGCGATGGTTATCTAAAGTCATCATGTTTAACGTACTTTGATTATTTAATCTAGAAATACCATTAAAATAGTGTAGACCACCACCAACAGTGTGGTTTGCTCCTACATTATATTGTGCCCAAACATCATGAAAAAAGAGTTGTGAACCATCTCCTTTTCCTGTTGGACTTAAAGTAGTACTTGTTAAGCTATTTAATCCGAAATGCGTTACGATTAAAAAGTCTTTGTTGATTTGTGCAAACATTAAAATACGAGCACGACGTAAATTAAAATTTAATTTACTGTTTTCGTTTCCGTTAGCATCCAATGTTTCGTCTGTATTATAATTCGCTTGAACTTGTGCCCAAGAAATAAGCCGAAGATATTTAGAACCATCTTCGTTAAATTTAAACTTAAGTCCGCCATCATAATCTGGAGAGCCTTGCGCATTCATAAATTGGAAAGACAGAAAAAAGAGTCCGACCAATAAAAGGGTTTGTTTTTTCATTGTTTAAAGGATTAGTTAGTAATAATTGGTTTTGTGTGCACCACTAATCTCTAAAAAACAATCTGTTAACAAAAAATTAATATATTTATTTGTTAATTTACTATACTAATCTTTAAATCGCTCCCATTTAATAAGCATAAACTTATCACCTAACTCGGTAACCACTACTCCTGCGCCTTTAATATTTTCGGCATTACTAAAATAAACCCCTAGCTCTAAAGCGTTTAAAATCTTATACGTTGGATGGTAATTCGAATTATACGGACGTTTAATATTGTACTTTTTCACCCAATTCATGATACTAACATGAGAGATTCCTAAAATACGTTCGATTTCACGATAGGTTAACCCTTCTAGATACAACTGAAGCGACTTATTAACGTAGTAGTCGTCGATCTTCTTTCCTATCTTATTTACCGAGAAAAAATAGTTGCATTTTTTACATTTATAACGCTGCCTATCGTTAACAATTCCGCTTTTAATGTAATGGTCTGACCCGCAATTTGGACATAAATCTACCTTCATATATATTAATTTAGCATAAATATATCAATTTAGCAATAAAAATAAAAATGTATTGTTAAAAATTTCATTTTATAGCATAAAAAAAGCTCCAAAACCAAGAATAACCTTGAATTTTAGAGATAAAATTATTAAAATCTGATTTACTATAGTTCCATTGTATTAAACATTAAAAAAGGCTTCTTCCTCTTTTGTCAATAAACGGGAATGGATCAAAAAACGAAGTCCTAACGGAATTTCTAAAGAAAAACTAGCACCACGACCTTCGGTAACATCTACGGTTAAATGGGTGTGTTTCCAATATTCAAATTGGTCTTGATTCATATAAAAATTTACCCCATTTAAGGCACCTAATAATATATCACTTTCATCTAGATACATATCCCCTTTTTCAAAAACCATTGGTGCAGATCCATCACAACAGCCGCCACTTTGATGAAAAATTAAGTCGCCATGTTTGGCTTTCAGCTGTTCTAACACTTTTGTTGCTGCCTCTGTAATTGCTATTCTTTCCATAATTTAAAGGTATTAAAAAAGGCTGAATAGTTAATTAATTCAGCCTTTAGCGCTATTAATCTACTAAAAGAAACCTAATTTGTTTTTATCGTAAGAAATTAACATGTTTTTGGTTTGACGATAATAGTTAAGCATCATCACATGGTTTTCTCTACCAAATCCCGATTTTTTATACCCACCAAATGGTGCATGTGCAGGATAAGCGTGGTAGCAATTTACCCAAACACGACCGGCTTTTATCGCTCTTGGAATTTGATAAATCTGATGCGCATCACGCGTCCAAACACCTGCTCCTAGTCCGTAAAGTGTATCATTCGCAATTTCGATAGCTTCCGCTTCATCTTTAAATTTAGTCACACAAGCTACTGGTCCGAAAATTTCCTCTTGAAAAACTCGCATTTTATTATGGCCTTCTAATAAGGTCGGTTTAATATAAAAACCGTTTGCCAGATTCCCACCAAGTTCATTTGCAGCACCTCCAGATAATACTTTTGCACCTTCTTCTTTTCCTATTTCAATGTAGGATTTTATCTTCTCGTGTTGGTCTTTGGATGCTTGCGCACCAACCATCGTATTCACATCATACGGATTGTCTTGAATGATAGCATTTGTTCTTTCTATAACGCGCTTCATAAATGCGTCATAAATATCTTCTTGCACTAAAATTCTAGAAGGCGCTGTGCATACTTCGCCTTGATTAAAAGCGAATAAAACAGCACCTTCAATCGCTTTATCTAAAAATGCATCATCATGATCCATCACCGAATTAAAAAACACATTTGGCGATTTCCCTCCCAACTCCATAGTCACAGGATTTAGATTCTTAGACGCATACTGCATGATTAGTTGTCCGGTTGTGGTTTCTCCCGTAAAAGCCACTTTATCTACTTTAGCACTAGAAGCTAAAGGTTTCCCTGCTTCCGGACCAAAACCGTGTACAATATTGACAACTCCAGGAGGAAATACCGCTGCAATTTTTTCCATTAAAAAGGTTGCCGATGATGGCGTTTGTTCTGCAGGTTTTAAAACCACACAGTTTCCGGTAACTAAGGCTGGAGGTAACTTCCAGGATAGCATTAATAGCGGAAAATTCCAAGGAATAATCTGACCAATAACACCTAGAGGTTCCTTAATATTCATGGACAAGGTATTTTGATCTAACTCTGTCGCACTTCCTTCTTCCGATCGGATACAAGCTGCAAAATAACGCCAATGATCTACTGCCAACGGAACATCTGCATTTAGTGTTTCACGTATAGGTTTTCCGTTATCACAAGTTTCAATAAGCGCAAACTCTTCTAGATTTGCCTCAATAATATCTGCTACTTTATTTAATAAGGTAGATCTTTCCGTTGCCGAAGTATTTCCCCAAGCCTCTTTAGCGGCATTTGCTGCATCTAAAGCCATTTCTACATCTTCTTTTTGAGAACGTGGATATTTTGCAATGAAGGAATTATCGATTGGAGATGTATTCTCAAAATATTGACCACCTATGGGTTCTACAAATTTTCCGTTTATAAAATTGCCATATTTCTCTTTAAATTTCGGTTTATAATAACTCATATAAATTCGTGTTAAATTAGTAATTAGATAATTTTTTAATCTAAAAAATATATTATCTTTAGTTTTGATAAAGTTATTTTATCATATCCTAATTACCTTGCACGTATTTATCATAGTTTTGAACATATCTCTTATTAACAGATTTGTTAACTAAAATTTTGTAACATTGAGTATGGAATCGTTATTACATCAACATAGAAACCACAGAAAACTGACTACTTTAGTAGAGAACAGAACCACGTATAGTGCAGATTATGCAGAACTCAATATTTTTGAAACACACGCTTTCGCGGAAAACATATCCCTAACGTTTAACTTTCCTATTATTGCAAGTATGCTTACCGGAAAGAAAATCATGCATATTGATGGTTTTGAACCTTTTGATTTTTTCCCTGGTGAATCTGTAGTCATGCCAACCAATAAGGAAATGGTTATTGATTTTCCAGTAGCGACAAAAGAGAATCCGACGCAATGTTTAGCCTTAGGAATTGATGCATTCAAAATTGATGAGGTTGTTGAAAAATTTAATCAGCATGTCGCTATTGAAAATGAAAACAACACTTGGGATTTAGACGAAACTTCTTCGCATTTAATAAACAATACCGATGTCAATCATTTAATTGAACGACTGACCTATACTTTTACTAATAACAACAAATCTAAGGATGTATTATTAGATTTAATGATTCAAGAACTTATTGTTAGACTACTACAAACAAAGGCCAAATCCTTAATAATAAATGATCCGCATCACGTTTTTAATGATACTAGAATAGGAACGGTTATTAAGTTTATTAAAGAAAACTTAACCAATAAAGACATGTCTGTAGATGTGTTGGCTAAGAAAGCATATATGAGTGCTTCTCACTTTCATAAGCAGTTTAAAAACACATTAGGCATCTCTCCTATTGATTATATCAATTCTGAAAAAATTAAATTTTCGAAAAAACTGATGAAACAGTCTACAGATTTTAGAATGTCTGAGATTGCTTTTAAATCCGGATTTAATAACACGAGTTATTTTAACAGACAGTTTAAAAAAATGGAATTAATGACACCACAACAATTTAAGGCTTCGATTAATAAGTCTTAATTTCTAAGCCTTGCATCTCCATTCTTTCTCTCCTTATTTCTGAATTTTGATGTTTTCCGACGTTGTAGGAATTTCAAGTTGCATCAAAATATTCATAATTAGAATACTATTAAAACCTTCGTTTAATTATCGCTAGATTTCATTCGTTTAAAATAGGCTTTTGCTTCTTTCACTACTCGTGGCGCCAAAATTAAAGTCGCTGTCATGGTTGGTATTGCCATTAATGCAAAGATACCATCTATCAAATTAATCATTAACGCTAAGGACGTGGTTGCACCAAGAATAATACTTAGAATATAGAAGTAGTTATAATAATGTTTGTTTTTGTCTCCTATTAAAAACGATAAACATTTCCCGCCATAATACGCGTAAGAAAACAAGGAAGAAACACTAAACACCACAATACAAAGTAGTAATAAGTATCTACCATAGGTTGGCATTGCTGCTCCAAAGGCATTTGCGGTAAGACTTACGCCATTCGCTTCGGTAGTTTGCCAAACTCCGGTTACCAAAATCGCCAAAGCAGTTAATGTACAAACGATTAGCGTATCTATTGCTGGTCCTAACATGGCTACTAAACCTTCACGAATTGGTTCGTTGGTTTTTGCTGCTCCGTGTGCTAAAGGTGCTGTACCAATTCCTGCTTCGTTAGAAAACGCGCCGCGTCGTACACCCAAAATAATTAATCCGCCTAAAAGACCTCCTAAAAAGGCATCTCCTTTATAGTTTTCTGCCGCAAAAGCATCTGTAAAAATAAGTCTGAAATAGGTTGGAACCACTTCCGCGTTAGCGAATAAAATAATCATTATCAACACAAAATAAAGCAATACCATAGATGGCACTAATTTGGATGCTACTTTACTAATTCGGTTTAAGCCACCTAAAATTACTACAGATGTTATACCAACTAAAACAAGACCTATTATTAAGTTTGAAGTGAAATTTACGGTTATTCCGTTTGGTATTAAAACGATATCGTTAATCGCTTGTGTTAACTGATTCACATTAAAAACTGGTAGTGCGCCTATTAATCCGCAAAGACTAAAAAACACCGCTAAAGGTTTCCAATGCTTACCTAGGCCTTCCATTATAAAATACATTGGTCCGCCTTGTGTATTTCCTTCGCTATCTTTTCCTCGGTACATAATTGCCAAACTTGAGGTGAAGAATTTTGTAGCCATACCAATAATAGCACTAACCCACATCCAGAAAACAGCTCCTGGTCCGCCAATAGAAATAGCAACCGCAACACCTGCAATATTCCCCATACCAATGGTAGAAGACAATGCCGTTGTTAAGGCTTGAAAATGCGTAATTTCTCCTGCATCCTCTGGGTTATCATATTTACCACGAAGTACTTGAATGGCATGCCCTAAATAACGAAAGGGTAAAAACCGAGATAAAACCAGAAGGTAAAAACCACCTCCTATTAATAAAATAAGTAATGGAAGTCCCCAAACGAAGGAGGCAAAATCTGCGATAAATTGGTCTAATACTTTCAACGGCTTCTATTTTTTTTTATAAATGTATTGAAACGAATTGACTTTTAGATTTTAAAAAGGTAATTTAGTTACGTAATTATTCATCCATCAAAAATCAAATCATTATGAGACTATTAAAATTAATTTTATTTTTTTGCATTACCTGTTCTTTATATGCACAAAATAAAACTTCCGAAAAACATTTCAGACATTTAAGATACAACCATGTATCGCCTTATATTGATCTTGCTGGAATTCATCCTATTTTAAAAGAAACAGCAAAATCTACATCTCATTATATC
>JAGPUY010000178.1 GCA_018067265.1 Oceanihabitans sp.
TAGATGAGCCTACAAATCATTTAGATTTAAAATCTAAAGATGTATTAAAAGAAGCTTTATTAGATTTTGATGGTACTTTAATATTAGTATCACACGATAGAGATTTTCTACAAGGTTTATCGAATAAAGTATTCGAATTTAAAGACAAACGTGTGATTGAGCACTTTGAAACGGTCGATGATTTCTTAGCTAGAAATAGAATAGAAAGCTTAAAAGCGATTGATTTATAATCGTTTCATTTTATAAGGGTTTTAAAGCCATTTCATTTTTGGAATCGTTTTTGTAATTGTCATGATGCACAATATTTAATTTAACCATTAGTTATATCCTTATGAGAGTATTATTAGCCATCGTATTTCTGTTCCATTCCTTAAGTTTTTTTGCGCAATGGGAACCTGGTTTTGATGTTAAAGAAGCGACTTCTACCATTGCTATGTGTAATAGTTTTAATTTTATCGAACAATATGGTACTAGCGAAAACATCATTCCGGAGCATTTTAATTTGCACTATACTTCCAATATATTAAGTATGGACAACAAGTTTGAAGTCTATGAAAATGATCATGTTGGTGTTATTAATTATAGAGGTTCTACAGATAAAATGATTAGTTGGGTAGAGAATTGCTACTCGGCTATGATTCCTGCAAAAGGCGAAATCATTATAGATGAGAAAGTACATGATTATGCTTTTGCTTCTCATGAAAATGCTGCTGTTCATGCTGGTTACGGATTGACAGTAGTGATGCTTTCCGAAGAAATTATAGAGCAAATCAAAGCCTTAAATAAAAAAGGAATTTATGCTATTATGATAACCGGACATAGTCAAGGTGGTGCTTTGGCAAGCCTGACAAGAGCATATTTAGAGAATTTACCAAAAGGTGAATTGTCAGAAAAGAATAGCTATAAAACCTATGCGTATGCGCAACCTATGTCTGGAAATAAAGAGTTTTCGGAAGAATACAATACTAGATTTAGTGATGCAGGAACCAGTTATTCTATTATAAATGCCGAAGATCCTGTGCCGTATATGCCTTTTAATTACGAAGAAGAAAAACTAATTACGAAGAAAAAAATTGGGGCATGGATTTTTGGCGATACCGAATTTAAAGCTAAAAAACTTGGTCAGGATGCTTTTATTCGATTGTTTGAAAGAGGATTAACGGGCTATGTAAAAGGAAGCAACACCTTAATTAATAAGATTCTAGGATTGAAATTCGGAAAAATTGAAATGCCTGCATTTGTAGCAGATATTAATTATTATCCTATAGGAGCACTAAAAGAACTTCCAGTCTTTACATATCCAAAAATAGCAGTAGATGTTTCGGATGCCACCGAAGATGCGTTAAAAGATTTAGAACAAGATAGCAACGGGAAATGGTATAAAAAGGAAGCGAAATTTTTTCAGCATAAGCCTTATAATTATTATGTTGCTGTACTAAAAAAATGGAACGTTCCTGCATATAATCGTTTAGAGGAAAGGTATTTACTTAGTGATTTGTAAAAGCTGCGATTTCTATAAACCGTTATAGATCCTTATTTTAAATATTCTTTGCTGTAGAATTTCTTCCGAAAAACAGAGAAATCAAACCATATTTAGCTGCTTTATTTTATTTCTGCAGACTTTAGACTTCTAAAAAAAATGCTAAACCCTTTTATAATAATAGCTAAGAGTGTTTTTTTGACTATTTTTGCAACAATATGCAAGAATTAAAACTTTCAGATTGGTTACCTACCACAAACAAAGAGGTGAAAATACGCGGTTGGCAAGAGCTAGACGTTATACTTTTTAGTGGCGATGCTTACGTAGATCATCCAACGTTTGGTCCTGCGGTTATAGGACGTTTGTTAGAAAGTTTTGGTTTGCGTGTGGCTATAGTACCACAACCAAGTGTAACCGATAATTTACAAGATTTTGTAAAATTAGGGAAGCCAAAATTGTTTTTTGGTGTGACTGGTGGTTGTATGGATCCTATGATTAGCAACTATAATGCAAATAAAAAAAGACGAGATAAAGATGCATATACGCCAAATGGAGATATTGGTTTTCGTCCAGATTATGCTACTTCTGTATATTCTAAAATCTTAAAAGATAAATGGCCAGATACACCCGTTTTAATTGGTGGTATTGAAGCTTCTTTACGTCGTGTTACACATTACGATTATTGGAGTGATAAGCTAATGCCAACTATTTTAGAAACTTCTAAAGCAGATATGTTGGTCTACGGAATGGGAGAGCAACCTTTACGTGAAGTAGTGCGTTTATTACAAAAAGGAGTTCCGTTTAGTAGTATTAATACGATTATGCAAACTGCAGTTTTATTAGATGCAGATGCTAAAGTTCCTAAAAATAGTAATTGGGAAGATGTAGAAGTACAGTCTCATGAAGTTTGTTTAAGCGATAAGAAAAAATACGCTTCTAACTTTAAAACCATAGAACAAGAATCGAATAAATTAGCGGCACGACGCATTTTTCAGAAAGTAGGAGGGAAGCTGCTAATGATCAATCCGCCATATCCAACCATGACCGAAGCTGAAATTGATGCTTCTTTCGATTTACCGTATACCAGATTACCACATCCAAAATATAATAAACGTGGGCCAATTCCTGCGTTCGAAATGATTAAGTTTTCTATCAACATTCACAGAGGTTGTTTTGGTGGGTGTAGCTTTTGTACCATTTCTGCGCATCAAGGAAAATTTATTGCGTCACGTAGTAAAGAATCTATTTTAAAAGAAGTAGATACAGTTGCAAATATGCCAGACTTTAAAGGCTATTTGAGTGATATTGGAGGACCAAGTGCCAACATGTATCAAATGAAAGGAAAAGTGCAATCTATTTGCGACAAGTGTGTTGCACCTAGTTGTATTTCGCCAGTAATATGTAGCAATTTAGATACGTCACACAAGCCATTAACCGAATTATATCAAGCGGTAGATAGTCATCCAAAAGTAAAGAAATCCTTTATTGGCTCTGGAATTCGTCACGATATGTTAGTGCCAGAATTTAATAAGAATGCAGATCCAAAAGAATTGGATGCGTATACCGAAGAAGTAATGACCAAGCACGTTTCTGGACGACTAAAAGTGGCTCCAGAACATACTAGTGATCCCGTTTTAAAACTGATGCGTAAACCATCGTTTAAATACTTTCATAAGTTTAAAGAGCGTTTCGATAAGATTAATGTAGCGAAGAATTTAAAGCTTCAGCTAATCCCTTATTTTATATCGAATCATCCTGCTTGTGAAGTAGAAGATATGGCAAACCTAGCTGCCGAAACGAAAGATTTGGGCTTTCAGCTAGAACAAGTGCAGGGTTTTACACCAACGCCAATGACCGTTGCTACGGTAATTTATTATAGTGGTTATCATCCGTACACGCTTAAAAAAGTCAATACACCTATTACTAGAAAGGAAAAAGATGAACAGCATCGTTTTTTCTTCTGGTATAAAGAAGAAAATAAAGCGTGGATTAAAAAGACTTTAAACAGATTAGGTCGTGAAGATTTATTAAAAGTATTACTTCCTGAAAAAGATGAAAAGTGGCGAAAAAATAAACCTACTGGAGAAGCTAAAAACACATTTAATGATGCTGTGGCGCCTATTCCCTTTAACCAAAGAAAGGATAAAGCGAAGTTTAGAGGAAAGAAGAAGAGACGTTAAAGTATCAAAAAGGAGCTGTTTGCCATGTATTCACGCGTAAAAAAGGTGTTTAAGGGAATAGAATTAATTATGAGTCGAATAAAACAACTGGTACTTAATTTATTTATTATAGGTTTTATTACCGTTTTTTTATTTGAAATTTCCTACCGATTTTCTGTAATCGATTTTTATAAAACAGAATCTACTGCGTTAAATAAAGACATAGCAACAGACTCGGTAGATTATTTAGTTTTTGGAGATTCTTTTTCGGCATTCCCCAGCGGCTATATTCATTATTTAAACCAAACTACCAACAAAACTTTTGTTAATGCTGCTGTGCCAGGGATTGGACCTAAACAAGTAAATACATTTGCGAAAAGAAGGATTAAAGAGTTTGCTCCTAAAGCCATTATTTATCAAGTATATGTTGGCAACGATCTTATAGATGTCGAGCATTTAACCAATTATAAAGCCTTAGCTTTTTCTAGAAATATATATTGGGATGTTTCCGATTATTTATTAAGTATATCGTATTTCAACTATAGATTTGCCAGTTATTATTCTAATAAATTAGCATTAGAAAAAGAGGCTATTGGACAACCATTCTCGGAAGCATATTATAATAAAAGGTCGAAATTGCTTTTTAAAGCAAATGCGAATTATTTGTATGAAACGGTGACGGTTACAGGTGATTTTGAAGATAGATATGTATCCTGGATTGCGAGCATGAAAAAATTCATGGATAAAGTACCCGTAAATATTCCGGTTTCTATTATTTTTATTCCGCATTGTTCTCAGGTAAACGATCGTTATCTTAATAGGATGGAAGTTATTGGTGCGAATTTTAAAGATGCAAAAGAATATAAAAGTGTAAATTACCCGTTATTTGTTAAAGCATCTGCAGATTTGAAAATGTATAAAAACATTCGCTTTTTAAATCCGTTACGCACTATTAAAGAAAAAGATTCGATCTCTAAACCGTTGTATTATAATAACGATCCACATTTTAAAGAATTTGGGCATACTGTTTTAGGAGAATTTATTAAAGAGGAACTATTAATTAAGGAATAATTTATGAGTTATATTTTAGGGATATCTGCTTTCTATCATGATTCTGCAGCATGTTTATTAAAAAACGGAAAAATTGTTGCTGCAGCTCAAGAAGAACGATTTTCTCGAATAAAGCATGATCAACAACTCCCAAAACTAGCGATTGAATTTTGTTTAAAAGAAGCGAATATCGATATTTCAAAAGTAGATTTAATCGTTTTTTACGAAAAGCCTTTTTTAAAATTTGATCGAATAATTAATACCATTCAGAAGACAACACCATTTGCTTTTGATTTTTTCAGAAAAGCAATAAAGTCTTGGACCAAAATAAAATTATGGATTCCAGTTGTAATAAAAAACGAACTGGATTACCATAAAGAAATCATTTTTTCCGAACACCATGAAGCACATGCTGCAGGAAGTTTTTTTACATCTCCATATCTTAAAAGTGCAATTATTACCATTGATGGCGTAGGAGAAAAAGCCTGTACAACTATTGGAATTGGAGAAGGCAATAAAGTGACCATTTTAAAAGAACAACATTATCCGCATTCTTTCGGACTTCTATATAGTGCATTTACACAGTATTGCGGTTTTAGAGTGAATTCTGGAGAATACAAATTAATGGGGTTAGCTCCTTATGGTAAGCCTATTTACAAAGACTTGATTTTAGATAATTTTGTTACTATAACCAAAGAAGGAGAAGCAAAACTAAACCTGAAATATTTTTCGTTCGACAAAGGAAACTCTACTATTAATAAGGAGTTTTGTAAAGTATTTAAACGTCCGGCAAGATTACCAGATGGAGAAATAGATACGTTTTATAAAGATGTAGCAAGTTCTATTCAAGCGGTAACCGAAGATTTTATTATTACGCTAGCAAGTTATGCGAAGGAAATTACTGGTTTAGATTCTCTATGTATGTCGGGTGGCGTAGCATTAAACTGTAAGGCAAACGGGGAATTAATTGTAAAGGAAGACATTTTTAAAAATATTTGGGTGCAGCCAGCATCTGGAGATAGCGGCACCGCAGTTGGAGCTGCATATATAGGTTGGTATCATTATTTGGAAAACAAGCGAGAAGTACTTAACAACTCGTTGATAGATCAAGTGTATTTAGGGCCATCGTTTAAAGATGAAGAGATAGAAGCCTTATTAGGTAAATATGCCATTACCTATAGTTACCAAAATAAGGACGTTTTATGTGATACCGTTTCTACGTATTTAGAAAATAAAATGATTATTGGATGGTTTCAAGGTAGAATGGAATTTGGACCAAGAGCTTTAGGAAACCGAAGCATTTTGGCAAATCCGTTATATGAAGACATGAAAAGACATGTAAATATGAGTATCAAAAAACGAGAAGGTTTTCGTCCTTTTGCTCCTATTGTATTAAAAGAAAAAGCGAAGGATTGGTTTGCTAATTGTAAGCAATCGAAGTATATGCTTTTTACTTTTAAAAGTGATATGTATTCTAAAATTCCATCTTGTATTCATGAAGATAGTACCGCAAGAGTACAAACTTTAGAAAAAGAAGATAACCCATTGTTGCATCAACTTATTTCCAATTTTGATAAGAAAACACAATGTCCAATTTTAATAAATACTTCTTTTAATGTAAGAGGAGAACCAATAGTTGCGATTCCAAAAGATGCTTTGAAATGTTTTTTTCAAACAGATATGGATGTTTTAGTTTTAGGAAATCATGTGATTTTAAAAACCGAAAATACTAGTAATATAGATCCCGAATTAACAAAAATTCAAGAATATGAGTTGGATTAATAATATATATCTTTCTGTACATAAAAACAGTATTCAGACAAAAAAGCAGAAACAATTTGGTCTGTTGCTTGTCGTTATTATTGCAATACTATTAGCTATTTCCTTTTATAAAAATGGTTTTTTATTCGATGTTAAACAAGTGGTACTGCTTTCTAGTTTACTTCTTATTGGTGTGATTACCATTTTAATACCAAAACTATTTTATCCGTTTTTGGTAGTATGGCTATGTATTGGTGCTGTTTTCGGAGAGATTTCTTCGTTTATTATTCTAGGAATTTTGTATTATTGCTTTGTAACTCCCATTACTTTGTTTTTACGATTAAAAAGTAAAAAAGAAATAACAAGCGGTTGGGTTACTAAAACGAATACAATCGACTATAAAAAACTATCATAAATGAGTAGTAAATCGACAATATTTTTAGAGTTTTTAAGGTTTCTAGTAAAGCAAAAAAAGTACTGGTTAATTCCTATTATTTTTGTTTTAGTATTATTGGCAGCCTTACTCTTGTTTGCAGAAAACTCGGTATTATCACCATTTGTATATACTTTATTTTAGTAGGTACTAACTGTTTTACGGCTTTGCTATTTCCAACTTTATTTGGTTAAATATTTGTTGCGCTACAATTACATTGCCCTTTTCTCCTGTGTGACAAAAATCAAAATAAATAGTTTCCTCAAAATTATTAAACGCAGCACTAATATCTGTAAACGTGCTGTCTTTTACTAAGCTGCTATCTTCTCGGATGCTTTTGTAAGACAAGTGGTATAAGTCTTTGTAATATTCGTGATATTTAGCTTGTTCTTCTTCCGCTTTGCTTAATTCTTTTTTAGAATAGATTACGGGTTGCAAAAAGTTAAATACCTTAAAATGATAATTGCTTTCTAGACTTTTTGAGATTTTAATATAGCTAGCATATGTACTAGCAATACTTTTTGCTAAACTATTAGACCTAGCTTCCATTTTGCGATATGGTGAATTTGTTTTGATTTTTAATCTTAGCGTAGTATACATTCGATTCAGATTACTAGAGTTAACCATTAATCGGATTCTCTTTTTGTAATCATGTCCAATTTTAAACTCATTTTTTCGGTTGTAACTATTTGTAGGTAAACCGGCAACATTGTTTTGATGTGCCGAGATTACTTCGTTTACACCATCATAAAAAACCACAATATCTGGAATGTTATTTTTAGTTAGTTCGAGTTGTAATTGTATGTTTTCCATTCCGCGAGTATAACCATGACAACCAAAATTAGTGATTTCTATATTTTTATCTGGAAAAGAGCTGTGTATTAATTTCGATAATTCGGAAGGAATGGTATGCGCATCACGAGCACCAGAGCTGTACATCGTCGAGCCTCCAAAACAAAATATTTTTAAAGCTGTGGTAGAATCTTGGATACTTAAGTTCACCGTTTTACGAATTCCGTTTTTGTAAATCGTATTATGTTTACCAAGCATTTCTTTAAAACCATAATGTACATAAGGTTTCCATTCCATGTCTTGTTGTCGTAATTCTCTGAAAATTTCTTTTACAATATTAGGATCTAAATCGCCATAAATACCAGAAGCAATTATTTTTTCGGTATTGGTATCAATACCACTCTTATCGT
>JAGPUY010000179.1 GCA_018067265.1 Oceanihabitans sp.
AAGGCTTTTCGGATTAGTTTTTTATCTTCAGTACTAAGCGTTCTGTAGCTTACCTTAAGCAATTCTTTATATGCTTTGGCAATGGCTGCGTTTTCTTTTTCTATATCTGCATCTGTCATAAGTACTAAAAATAGTATAAAGAAAATTAATGCACAACCCTTTTTTGTTTAAAGTTGCATGTAATTTAATAGGATGGAATTATTTTCTCAAATTCTGAATTCGCTTTAATAAAGAAGGATGCGAATAATGCATAAACTCATACGCTTTATGAGGCGTTAAATTACTTAGGCTATTTTTAGATAGCTTTTTTAAGGAAGTAATTAAAGGTTCCGATTTATAGGTTGTTTTTGCGAAATCATCTGCTTGGTATTCAAATTTTCTAGAAAACCAGTTCATTAGTAAACCTGTGATTTCTGAAAGCGGACTATATAAAATTCCGAAAGCAATTAATCCAATATGAAAACTAGGCGTTTCTACACCTAAAGCTTGTGATAGTATTGGTTTTGAAATAAATAAGGAAAGTACAAAAAGGGTAAAACCAGTTAGTAAAATAGAAGCTACCAAATTAAATATAATATGTTTCTTTTTGTAATGACCAACTTCATGCGCAAGCACAGCAACGATTTCTTCTTCGTCTAAATCGTTAATCAGCGTGTCATATAAAGTAACGCGCTTTTCACTACCAAATCCGGAGAAATAGGCGTTTGCTTTGGTGCTTCGTTTAGAACCATCGATAACAAAAATCTTGTCTAGTGTAAAACCAACCGTTTTTGCATAGGCCGAGATTTTATCACGTAGACTTCCAGCTTCTAAAGGGGTTTGTTTATTAAAAAGTGGTACGATAAGTTTGGCGTAGAACATATTCATAAAAACAGTAAAAGCAGTAACTAAAGCCCAAGCATACAGCCAAAATTGGTTTCCTGTGGTTTGATAAAACCAAATTATGGCAGAAAGTATAAGGCTTCCCAGAATAGCCATCATAAACCAGCCTTTGATTTTATCGAACCAAAAGGTCTTTTTTGTGGTTTTGTTGAATCCGAATTTCTCCTCAATAACAAAGGTCTGGTAATAGCTAAATGGTGTGGTGAGGATATCGCTTCCTATCATTATTATTCCGAAGAAAATTAATGCGATAAGTATAGGGTTTTCAGAATAACTTCTAGCCATATTATCGATAGCTTCAAAACCATCAAAAATTAAAAAAGCTAGTGTTAATAGTATAGAGAACGTAGAAGTTAAGATTCCGAATTTATAATTCGTCTGCTTATAGTCTTGCGATTTATTGTATTCCGAGGCATCGTAAACATCTTGTAATTCTTCAGGGACAGCATCTTTATAATGTTTTGCATTTAATGCATCTAGGGTTTTATCGATTATAAAATCGATGATTAAAATGGCTATTATGATGTAGAATAAAGTAGTAGGTGTCATGTGAAAAAGGAATAGGGATTTCAAATTAGTAATTTATGTAAAAATAGGAACTATTTGTCATACGGAGCGCAGTCGAAGTACTTATTCACCTTTGTATTTGTAATGCGAAGCATTTCTACATTCGGATAAGATTTGAAGCCTATTATAATCATCATTTATTAATGCTTCTTTTTTAGCCCGAGTCCATTTTTTTTATTTTCTTTTCAAAATAAATTGCTTGTAACACATCATTAAAAGATTCTTGAAATTTAATTTCTAAAGGCCTTCTTTTAAAAGTGTAGCAATCGGGATATTTACCAAAAATATGCTCTTTAAAACGTTTGTCTAAATTATTTGTTATTCCTGTATAATAGGAATTATCAGAACATTTTAGAATGTAAACATAATAGTAGTACATTTTTAATTGATTTTTAGAAGGTCTTCGACTGCGCTCAGACTGACACTTAGCTTATAAGGTAGGGGATTATTTGAAATTCCGTTGTCTTTTCGCTTCAAAAATTAAAATCCCAGCGGCAACCGAAACGTTCATAGAATCAATTGCGCCTTGCATTGGTATTTTAATATTTTGTTTGGAAGCTTTTCGCCAAGCATCACTCAAGCCATCTGCTTCGGTACCAACCACAATAGCCGAAGCTTTGGTGTAATCTTGCTCGTGATAATTTACAGCTTCTTGTAAAATAGCACTATAAATAGCGATGTTGTTATGGTTTAAAAAAGTGATGATTTCCTCTGTAGTACCTGTAGCAATTTGGTTTGTAAATACACAGCCAACGCTAGAGCGAATTATATTGGGATTGTAAAGATCTGTTTTGGGGTTGGCTATAATGACAGCATCTACATTGGCAGCATCTGCAGTACGTAAAAGGGCACCAATATTCCCGGGTTTCTCTGGAGCTTCGGCAATTAAAAGTAAAGGGTTTGCGGTATTGAATTTTAGGTTTTCAATAGCTAATTCTTTTGTTTTTGCAATAGCAATAATACCTTCGGTAGTACTTCGGTATGCTAGTTTTTGATATACGTCTTTAGAAATTTCTATGATGTCAGCTTCCGAAAGGTAAAGCTTGTTTAGTTTTTCTTCCGAAAATAATTGCGAGTAAAATAGAATAGTTGCTATTTCATAATTCCCTTTTAAAGCTAAAGATACCTCACGTTCTCCTTCAATTAGAAACAGTCCAGATTTCTTTCTATTTTTAGATTTATCTTTTAAAAGCACTAATTCTTTAATGAAAGCATTATGCGTACTTGTAATTTGTTTGTAAGTCATTAAAACACCTATATTTGAATACACAAAGTTACATATCATGAAACAAAAACTACTTTTTTTAATTACTTTATTTATTTTCTCAAACTCTTTTGCACAATTAGATCTTGGTGATGATATTTTTTCTTGCGAAGGAGAAACAATACTACTAGACGCAACAATTAGCGCATCAGATACTGTACTTTACGAGTGGTATTTAGGAGGGACTTTAATTCCTAATAACTTAGAACCAGTAATAAATGTTACGCAAACGGGTAATTATACTGCTGTTTTATACATTGGGCCAAATGATCAAGATACGGATTCGGTTAATGTTACTTTTAATCCAGCTGATGACGCTAGTTTTTTTATGACTCCAACTATCTATGGAGCAACTGCAACAGTTACAGGAGAATTAGGAGGTGTTTTTAGTTTCAACCCAATACCAGCAGATGGAGCAGTAATTGACGCGACAACAGGTGAAGTAACAGGTGCTATAACGGATAATAGTTATTGTGTTGAATATATTACTAATGGTATTTGTCCATCAAGTACAATAAGCTGTTTTATAGCAAACCCAAGTGTTATAGCAAATCAACCTAGTGATTTATTGGTTTGCGATGATAATCAAGATGGTTTTGCACAATTTGATTTAACTTTAGTGAATGCAGAGGTATTAGGTAGTCAGAATGCTAGTGATTTTATGGTTAATTTCTATGAAACGCAAGCCGATGCTCTTGCTGGAAATAATACTATTACTAACGCTAATAATTTTATAAATACGAATGCTAGTTCGCAAACCGTTTATGTAAGAGTAATAGAGATAAGTACTAGTAATTATAATACTACATCCTTTAGTTTAATTGTAAATGCTGCACCACAAGCTTTTACTCCTTTTAATGTTTTAGTATGCCAAAATGAACCTGTTTTTTTAAATGATTTTATTTCCTTTGAAATTCTTGGTAATCAAAATCCAAATGATTTTACAGTTTCATATTATTATAACCTTTCAGATGCTAATGCACAAATTAACCCAATAAACGCAAATGAGCCTTTTTATGATTTTTTTATAACTTTATTCGCAGTTGTAAACGCTAATACTACTAATTGTGCCTCTAATCCTTTAGCGTTTTTTATGGAAACAATATTTATAGATTATATATATCCTTCACCTTTATATG
>JAGPUY010000188.1 GCA_018067265.1 Oceanihabitans sp.
AATATAAACCCCAGATATTCTGGGGTTTTATTGTTTTAAAACAAATCTTAAGTCTCACTTTTGTTCTTTCTGATTTATATACTTAAATTTATTCTTTTATCCTAAAATGATACCTTAAGACACACAAACACATCGCCCCGAATTAAAATACACACTTCAGAATTAAACCTTACTTTTAAGACAAAAAAATGATTACCAATAAATCTATGGAACTACACCAAATTATTGATAATATATATCCACTAACCACTGCATCCAAAAACGGAATAAAGGAGTCGATAACAGAAACAAAATTACCTAAAGGGCATATTTTATTTAAAGCCAATAAAATAGAAACCAGTATTTACTTTATCAAAAAAGGTATAGCAAGAGCGTATGCATATTCCGACGATAATCAAATCACTTTTTGGTTTGGTAAAGAAGGAGACCCAATTGTTTCCATGCAAAATTATGTCCATAATAAAAAAGGCTACGAAGATGTAGAGTTACTAGAAGATTGTGAGCTCTACGAGTTAAAAACAGAGAAACTTCAAAAACTCTTTTTAGAAGACATTCAAATTGCAAATTGGGGACGTAAATTTTCAGAATTAGAACTTATTAAATCCGAAGAACGCCTTATTGCTTTACAGTTTAATACCGCAACAGAAAGGTATTTAGCGCTTCTAAAAAATTATCCTAGTATTATACAACGCGTACAATTATCTCATATCGCGTCTTATTTAGGTATTACCCAAGTTAGTTTAAGCAGAATTAGAGCGAAAGTAAAATAAATTCCTTTTTTATCATTTGTTTAATAGTTCCTTCTAAATGTTTACGAATTTTGGCCCTAACATTATTCTTTGTTGCAGGCTGTAAAACTATTTTCGCCTTTAAGACATAAGAATAATCTAAAAATTCATTTTAAAACAAATTTAGATATGTCCAATACAATTAAAATTACAATTTTCCTTTTTCTATCCTTATCTACGGTTCTTTTTGTAGGCTGTAAAAATAAAACCAACGCCAATAATCTTGCGATAAACACCGAAGCGAAAGCATTAAAAAAGATATTATTTGTAGTTACAAGTCATAGTGAAAAAGGAGATACTGGAGAAAAAACAGGCTATTATCTTGGGAAAGTTTCTCATCCATGGGACGTATTGCATGCTGCTGGTTATGAAATAGATTTTGTAAGTCCGAAAGGAGGAAAAGCTCCGGTGGATGCTTTTGACATGAGTGATTCCATCAATAAGAAGTTTTGGGATAACGATGTCTATCGCAACAAAATTGAAAACACAAAAACACCGAATGAAGTAAACCCGGAAGATTATGTAGCCATTCATTATGCTGGTGGTCATGGCGCTATGTGGGATTTTGCAGATAATACAGAAATTGCAGAGATTGCAAGACAGATCTATGAAAATAATGGTGTAGTAAGTGCAGTATGTCACGGACCTGCAGGCCTAGTAAATATTAAATTAAGTAACGGTTCGTATCTTGTAGCTGGAAAAAAAGTGAATGCATTTACAAATGAAGAAGAAGTTAAAGTCAAACTTATAGATATCGTTCCGTTTTTATTAGAAGATAAATTAAGAGAAAGAGGTGCTATTTTCGAAAAAGCTGCTCCTTTTAATAATCACGTAGTTACGGATCAAAGATTAGTTACTGGTCAAAATCCGCAATCGGCTAAAAGTGTAGGAATAGCAACCTTAAAAGTATTACAAACATTAAGCGAAAACACAAAATAAATGAGCGGAGAAAAAAACTTAGAGGTCCTTTTAAAAACAATGAAACCGAAACATAATCTAGGTGAATTTGTGTTTTGTACCACAGACCATTTGGAGCAAATAAATATAAGTCAAATCATTATGTCTTTTCAAGAAAAAGAAAGCGTTACCATTATTACTAAAAAGGAAGTCGCAGACCAACTAAACCTAAAATATTCTTTTGTTGCTTCTTGGATTACGCTTACCGTACATTCTGCTTTAGAAGCTGTTGGTTTAACCGCCGCTTTTTCAAATGCATTATCTGAAAACGGAATTAGTTGTAATGTGGTTGCCGCTTATTATCACGACCATATTTTTGTCGATATAAAGGACACCGAAAAAGCAATGGCCGTTTTGAATGCTTTTTCAAAATAAAGCATTCCTTTTAATACATTAACAAAAGGACGCTAGTCTTGCTACAAAATCGAGTTTAAAATAATCTATCAACATATCAAAAAGATCACGAATGAATTGGATACTATTAATAATTGCAGGCCTTTTTGAAGTAGGCTTTGCAGCATGCCTCGGAAAAGCCAAAGAGACAACAGGAATAGAATCTACGTATTGGTACGTTGGGTTCTTTATTTGTTTAGGAATAAGCATGTTACTTCTAATAAAAGTGACACAACAATTACCGATTGGTACTGCCTATGCAATTTGGACAGGTATTGGTGCGGTAGGAACCGTTTTATTAGGAATTTTTATTTTTAATGAACCCGCAACATTTTGGCGACTATTTTTTATTTCCACATTAATTGTTTCTATTGTCGGACTGAAAGTCGTTTCGCATTAAACGATTTATAATAATTAAAAATGAAAATTGTGATGAATCAAAACGTTACTAACACACAATTTTGATTCATCACAATAAACCTCTTCAAAGTATCAATCTTCTTCAATAGGGCACCCAACAGCATCCACTTCAATACCTTCTGGTGTATGGGCACATTCGTCAATAACATTTATAACACCATCGCCATCATCATCATTTCGCTCAACAATATTATTGTCGTCATCACCAAGATTACAGGAACTCAATGCAAAAAACACAGTAAAAACCATAATAGACAAATAAAACTTCTTTGTTTTCATTTTTATAAAACTTTATGTTAACGCATGAACTATTTCATTACGCATAATTAGTTTACAAAGATGTATTGGTTTTTATGAAGCAAAGGTCAAGCCTATAAGCAAAACAAATAAACAAGTGCGTGCTTACAAGTCTGCACTAAAAACCCCTTGCTTTTACTATGTTTTATAAAGGGCTATACTTTTAATATAAGTAGTACGTATGTACAAGGAAACTAATTTGATTACAAAACAAGTTAAGAATTGAAAAATTCTGTTGGCGTTTTTCCTGTTTGCAATTTAAAATACTTGTTAAATGTAGATTTTGTATTAAAACCACAATCATAAGCTAGAGAAATTATTGTGTATTTTTTATTCTCAGCAATGGAAGCCAACTTAATAAACTCTTTTATTCGAAGGGCGTTAATGTAGTTATGAAAATTCTTTCCTTCCTTCTCATTAATTACTTGCGATAAATGATTAGGATGTACATTCAAACTTTTGGCTAATTCTACTAAGGTCAGTTCATTATTTTTATACCATGAATTTTTATCCATGTTATCGTTAAGCGCCTTATAAATTTCCAAAATGTCCTTTTCTGTTAAACCGGACTTCGCGTACTTTTCTTTTGAAACACTCTTCGTAGATACTTCTTCCTTATATGCTTTTTCATCTTCTATAAGTGATTTTTCATCGAATGCTTCCATTACATCCATATTAGAATAAAAAATATTCAATTGGTTAATTCCGAAAAAACCTATAAACAAGACTAAGCATGCTATTGCTGTATAAGTGACATTTGTTTCAAAAAAAAGTGCTAAAAGGAATATAACGCCATTCCCTATTGCTAAGATTTTTAACCACTGTAACTTCTTTTTTTCAGTATTCGAAAATATATTTTCTATATTTTTTTGATGCCTATTTATAATTATTAAAGACCAAATAGAATAAGCCAAACCTGAGATTACAACTACTAATCCTTCTATTAAAACAAACCATTCAAAACCTTCGCCATTATTTTGATAAACAAATACTTTCTGCTCGTTAGTTAATAGAAAAAACGGTATTATTAACACAAACAAAAGGATAGAAGGAACAAAATGTAAAAACACTGCTCCTTTATTTTTAATAGTGTTCCCTGTAATTTCAATAACATACATATATAATAAAACCCCATGTAAAACGGGTAATACTAGTTCTATTCCAAGCCAATTGGGGTGCTTAAAAAAATAACCGGACTCAAAAAAATATCGAAATATTTGAAGCACAGAAATTAAAATGAGCCAGATAAAAAGAATTTTATCTGCACGTGACTTTTTTGCTTTTAATAATAAAAGAAGGGAAAGGAAAATGGCTATAAAAATTCCAAGAATAAAAAACATGTGATTGGTTATTTCGAAAAAAGCAAAGTAACAAAATAATTCTAATACCTAATTCATTTATTGCTTATGAAACCTTAGAATTAGAAATAGACCACAAAACGGATAACGCTATTGATATTATTCTGTTGCCTATATAAGCTAAAGTCATTTCTGACAAAGAAATTATTATGGAACGAAAAAAAACAAATGACAATGCATTTAATATTGGCGAAAACTATTGGGACAAATTTCAAAGAGCAAAATAAACTTTAGTAAAACCGTATATATTTACACTCTAATAGCCTATTCCTTTTCAGCATTAAGAAAACCCTATTTTTAAATAACGAACAGAAAAAAGAAACCCTTGCTTAACAAAATTAAGCAAGGGTTTCTAGTAATTTAAATAAGTAACTTATTTTATTGTGCAACCTCGGCATCTTTAATTTCAACCACTTCAAGATCAAAAATAAGATCTTTACCAGCTAAAGGATGATTCCCGTCTACAACAATACTATCCTCTTTCACTTCAATCACACGTAAATTTCTTTCATGTCCTTCTGGAGATTTAGAAACTAATCCCATACCAACTTCTGGTTTCATGTCTTGAGGAAGTTCTGCTTTATTCACTTCTTGTTTTAACTCTTCTTGAATTTCGCCATACGCTTCCTCTTTAGCAATTGTAATGGTTTTTTTCTCATTTAATTTCATATCCAATACTCCTTTCTCAAAACCAGGAATTAATTGTCCTTGTCCTAAAGTAAATTCTAATGGCTCTCTTCCTTCCGAACTATCAAAAACTTGTCCGTCAGATAATTTACCTGTATAGTTTACTTTAACCGTATTGTTTTCTTTAACTTGACTCATATTATTTCATTTTAAAAAATGCCCTTTGCATAATTCTTACGCAGCAACCATTTTGTTTTAAACTTACTTTAGTACTAGCTGCCAAAACCAAGCCAAGAACCCGGAAAACCGCAATGAAAACATCAAAGCAACAAACAGAAGCTATTAAAAAACACGATGAAGCCCTTTAAAAGTAATGCATGACAGCTTTGTAAACGCATATAAAATGAGCCGTAAACAAAATAATAGCATCTGCAAATATGTCAGTTAACCTAAACGTTTTGATGACAGACACCAAGTAAGTAGCATCGAACTTGGTTATTGTAATTCGGAAAACACAGTAATTATTAGAAATAACCGTTTTCAAAAAAGGACAAAGAACAATCTAAAATAATCTTCTAGATCATTACGCAAGGAAACGGCAAAACACAAAAAAGCCGAAGTGTATACTTCGGCTTTTCATTTATAATAGCACT
>JAGPUY010000208.1 GCA_018067265.1 Oceanihabitans sp.
ATTTTAGCAATTGCTACTGCAAATATTTTGTTTTTTATCTATTCTGGTTTTGCAATGACGCTAAAACGCAGAAAGTCTAAACTAAAAAATAAGTACAAAAAAGGCGCTTGTAAATATGTGATTTTAGTAGGTTCAGAAAACGGAAACACCTTGCCTTTTGCCAACCAATTGCAACAACAATTAATAAAAGCAGGCCAAACCGTTTACATCACAGAGCTTAATAATTACGATACGTATCGTAAAGCAGAGCATATTATAGTGATGACTTCTACCTATGGCGAAGGCGAAGCGCCAACCAATGCCAATGTGTTTTTAGACCGATTAAAAACCGTAAAACAAAAACAAGATATAAGCTATTCTGTAGTTGGTTTTGGATCTTTAGCATATCCCGATTTTTGTAAATTTGCTTACGATGTAGATGCTGCGATGCAGCTTCCGTTGCAACAAGAATTACCCGTTTTTACCATCAACGATAAATCGGTAGCATCCTTTGAAGAATGGATAACCCTTTGGAACCAAAATAGAAAACTTCCTATTCATATTTCCAAAGAAAAACTAGCAAAAAAACCAAGGTTAAACAACACACTTACGGTCGTAGAAAAAACCAAAGCAGAAGACCATACCGATAATACTTTTCTAATCACATTAAAGTCGAATACTACAAAATTCAACTCCGGAGATTTGTTGGCTATTTATCCTGAAAACGATTACAGAGAGCGTTTGTATTCTATTGGAAAAGTAAACGGAAACGTACAATTAAGTATAAAGCTACATGAAAACGGATTGGGCTCCAGTTTCTTAAATACCTTAAATAAAGGAGACGTTTTTAAAGCACGAATAGTAAAAAACACCGCCTTTCATTTTCCTAAAAAAGCTTCCAGAGTCCTCTTAATTGCCAACGGAACAGGAATTGCTCCCTTTCTAGGAATGCTAGACCAAAACAGCAAAAATATAGAAACCCATTTGTATTATGGGTTAAGACAAAACGCTTCGTTTAACCTGTATCGTGATGCCATTAAAGAAAATCATAACCGTGAGAAATTCACTAAATTAAAGTTGGCATTTTCCAAAGAAGCGCCTAAAACCTATGTGCAAGATCTTTTACAAAGAGATGCTTTATTTGTTGCCGAAACATTAATGAATAAAGGCGTAATTATGATTTGCGGATCCTTGGCGATGCAAAACGATGTATTGGCCGTATTAAATACTATTACCACCGAAAAATTAAACCTTCCGTTAAGCATATTTATAGAAAAAAATCAGATAAAAACAGATTGTTACTAATCCCTAAAAGAGAAGTCTATGTGTACTAATATTAAAACTATATCTAAAGTTACCAGTGGCGAATTATCTATTTGCACGAACTGTAATGTATATCATTTAGAATTTAATAATATCTATTTTGAATTTTCAGAAGCACAATATAAACAGTTTAAAAAATATCTTTTAGCAATAGAAGAAGTGTATTGGGAGAACAAATATGTAGACGCAAAAGTAAAGCGAAAAATCCCTATTCCATCTTTACAATCTAATCTTGTTTTGATGTTTAATAGACAAGAAATAAAAGAATTAAAATCTCTTTTTTGTAATAAAGAGCATGTGTATACTAAGTATATAAACGTAGACGATATCGACTACACGCTAATTTTAAATTAGTATTTAAATGGCTTCGGTTTCTGGGGTTTCTTCTTCTTTTTCTTCCGCTTTAATAATACTCGGGAAAATCATTGGAGCAAGCGATTTTACAGGTTCATATAAAATAGAATCCTTTAAATCTTCTTCGCCTACAAAAGGTATCGTATTATTCATTCGGTTAAATACAACAAGAATAATACTCAGAATTAAACCAATTTTTAAAGCACCAAAAACACCACCTAATAACTTATTTATAATACCTAAAGCCGCAAAATCGGCAAGTTTAGTTAACGCTTTTCCAGCAAGAGATATCACCAAAATGATAACTATAAAAGTGATAGCAAAAGCAACAATGTTAATATATTTCTCTTCCCAACTTACCTTGCTTGCTAAAAACTCTGCAGCAAAACTACTAAAATGTATAGCACCATAAACACCGGCAACCAAGGCTACAAGGGAAGCAACTTCTACAAAAAGTCCTTTCATAAATCCTCTAACCAATCCAAAAAGAAGTAATGCTCCTAAAATAATATCTAAAACGCTCATAAAAATTAGAATTTTGTCAAATATAGAGAAAACAAATCTTCTCTCCTTTTTTTAATTAGAGATGTCTCGAAGTGACGGCGAGGTTTAGTAACTTTGTAACTTAATAATTTTAGTTTAATTTAAAAATATTCCTGCTTTCGCAGGAAGTGAACATGTCAAGAGATACAGAATTAAAAGAACGTTGGGAGTTGGTAGTAGAAAAACTATCGAATCAATTTGCAGATGGCGACAAATTAGACTTAGATGCCATTATTTATTTAATAGGTTTACAAGAACTTGGGCAACTAGATAGAACCTTTAAAAAAGACCAAAAACTAGACCTTATGCACATTGCAATCTGTAAAGTTCTTACACCTTATGGCTATTATGTGTTAGATTTTGTAGACGAAGAAGGTTGGCCGCATTATACCACAATAGCAGAATTACCACACTTAAAAGCAGGAGAACAAAGCGTTTTAATGAAAGAAGCCATTGTAAACTACTTTGTAGAAACTGGATATATTAAATAATAAGGGCGTTACCACAAGGGTCGCGCTTTCCGCAGTCGCTATCCAAGATGAGCTCCAACAATGCTTCAATCGCTAACGCAAATCACAAGGAAGCTATGTAATTGTCCAGTAATTTTTTTATTTGCTATGGCAATCTCATGTTTTTTAAAGATTACTTCGTCGATTCCACCACGTAATGACGATATTTTATTTAAATTTGCCACCTATTTATACACACCATGATAGACAAGATAAAAGAACTCATAGCAGAAGCCGAAGTATTTAAAGCACAATCTATAGAAGAGGTGGAAACATTTCGTATAAAATACTTAGGTAAAAAAGGATTGTTAAACGACTTTTTTGCAGAGTTTAAAAATGTAGCTAACGACCAGAAAAAAGAATTTGGTCAAACCATAAATAAGCTTAAAAAAACGGCCGAAGAGAAAGTTAACGCTTTAAAAGAAGAGTTAGAAGGAAAAGAAGAAGATAAAGGCGTTTATGCCGATTTATCTCGTCCGGGAGAACCAATAGAAATAGGAGCAAGACACCCAATCTCAATTGTTAAAAATGAGATTATCGATATCTTTTCTCGTATCGGTTTTAACGTAAGTGAAGGTCCAGAAATAGAAGACGACTGGCATAATTTTACCGCATTGAACTTGCCAGAATACCATCCAGCACGTGATATGCAAGATACTTTCTTCATACAAACCGATCCGGATATTTTATTGCGTACACACACAAGTTCTGTGCAAGTCCGTTATATGGAAAACAATAAGCCACCAATTAGAACCATTTCTCCAGGAAGAGTATTTAGAAACGAAGCAATTTCTGCTCGTTCCCATTGTTTCTTCCACCAAGTAGAAGGTTTATATATTGATAAAGATGTAAGTTTTGCCGATTTAAAACAAACACTTCAGTATTTCACAACAGAGATGTTCGGGAAATCTAAGATACGTTTACGTCCTTCTTACTTTCCATTTACAGAACCAAGTGCAGAGGTAGATGTGTATTGGGGATTAGAAACAGAAACGGACTATAAAATCACCAAAGGAACAGGTTGGTTAGAAATTATGGGTTGTGGTATGGTAGATCCAAACGTTTTAGAAAACTGTGGTATCGATTCTAAAGTATATTCCGGTTTCGCATTCGGAATGGGAATAGACAGAATTGCTATGCTATTAAATCAAATTAGTGATATTCGATTACTAAGTGAAAACGATGTAAGATTCTTAGAGCAGTTTAAATCTGCATTATAAAAACAAAAAAAAGCGTTATTTTAAATAACGCTTTTTTTTTGTTTATTAGTTAAGTGTTTCCTGAAACAACTTATAAATTCTACGGTATTCATCCGACCAGCTGGACGATTCTTTAAACCCATGTGATTCTAAAGGAAAAACAGCAAGTTCCCAATTTTCTTTTTTGAGTTCAATTAGACGTTGTGATAAGCGTACTACATCCTGAAACTGTACATTGGTATCAATCATACCATGAAGCATTAATAGATTACCTTTTAAGCCCTCCGCAAAATAAATTGGAGAACTTTGTTTGTAGGCTATTGGGTCTTCAACTGGTGTGTTTAAAATATTAGCAGTATAGCCATGATTGTAATGTGCCCAATCGGTTACAGCGCGTAAAGCAGCACCACTTTTAAAAGTGTCTGGTGCATTAAACATAGCCATTAAAGTAATAAATCCTCCGTAAGAACCACCATAAATACCAAGCTTGTCTTTATCTATATTTTGATTTTCAATCAGGTATTTTGCGCCATCCACTTGGTCGTCTAAATCTTTTCCGCCCATATGTCTGTAAATAGCGGTACGCCAATCCCGACCGTAACCAGCACTTGCTCTAAAATCGATAGCCAAAACCGTATAGCCATTATCGACTAAAAAATTATGAAACATATATTCTCGGTAATAGGACGACCACCAATGATGTACATTTTGTAAATAGCCAGCACCATGAACAAAAACTACGGCAGCACCATTTTTTTTAGTTTCCGTAGGTTTGTATAAAGTTGCAGGAACTTGTGCGCCATCTCTTGCTGTAAAGTGTATGATTTCAGAATCTATCCATTCATAAGACTTAAAAACATCGGTTGTAGATTCTGTTAATTGCGTCATTTTGGCTCCAGCTTTGTTGGGCATCACATACAATTCCCAAGGCTTGTTGGTATAAGAATATCGAATAGCTAATTGGGTTTCATCTGGTGAGACAGTAACTTCATGCCCCCCTTTACGCGATGTAATTTGTTTCATTGTACCACCTTTTGCTGGTAAATGATAAAAATGATTTTCGTGCGGACTTACCTTATTACTGTTTAAAAAGAAAGTGGATTGGTCTTTAGATAAGGTCACATTTAAAATTTCGAAAGCACCTTGCGTTAATGCTTTAATTTTTCCGGATTTCACATTAGCGCTATATAAGTGTGCATAACCCGTTTTTTCAGATTTAAACCAAATGCTGTTTTTGTCTATCCAACCCATTACACCAGGGGAAAACCAACCTACTCCAGGACCACCAATCCAGGCATCATCATGCTGTCTGTCTATGCCTTTTAAGCTTCCGTCTTGTAGGTTTACTAACATAATCCAACGGTCTTTATAATCTTGAGAGGTAATGTTTACCACAGCTTTACTGTCGCTTGAAAATATCGGACTGCCTATTTCTACATTTCTTGGGTTTTCATAAGTTGCTTGATAATCGGAAGGGTTTTCAGCATACTCTTTTAAGTATTTAGGTTTGTCTTTAATGCCTTCAATAGCATCTGTTTTTATTGGATACGTTTCCTCTGTTTCTAGGTTTAAAATCCAAGATTCATAGGTATAGGAATCACGGCCAACTTTAGTTCTTGCGTTTAAATTTTTAGTATAACCACTTTCAGTAACATAGTCTGGTACATCTGTGCTTTTGTTTTTTGGAGCAGTATACAAACGGTAAATGACATAGTTTAAATCCGGTGAAATATCCATGTCAAATATTTTTTTGTCCCCTAAATAAACAGTTTTTTGACGATTAGCGCTCGTTTGTTCCTTTCTGTAGTTTTGCGCATCTGTTTCGTTTTTACGTTTTTCAAGAATATTAAAATGTTGTAATTGATCGTCTTCTAGCCATTGGTCTTGTGCATTAAGTTTGCGCTCTTTTTTCTTCTTTCCGTTTTTAAAATTGGTAAGCTGCGTGGTGGTTCCTTCGCTAATATCCCACTGGAATAAGTTGTTATTTAGTTTATATATTATAGATTTTTGATCTCCAGAAAATATAGGATTAGATTCTCTGGCATTGGTATTCGTGATTTGTTTTTTCGTGAAACTTGTGGTGTTCATTAAAAACAAATCGCCTCCTTTTTGGTACAGTTTCCATAATCCATCTTTAGAATATACACCAGTATTTGTTTTTTGTTTAAGATCTTCAAAAGATAGCTTCTGGGTCTTTTTTGAAGTGATATTTACTTGATAGGTAGAACGAATGGTATCGTTATTTGGATTCCAGCTAAAATAGATGTCTTTACTATTATCAGACCAACTCATGTTGGTAGGTAAGTAACCTATAAAGTCTTCCCCTTGCATGATTTGATCTATGGTAAGAACCGATTGGTTTTGAGTTTGCCCAACACTTAGAGCGGTTATTAGAAGAGAAATAAAGAAAATTAGCTGTTTCATGTTGGTTTTTTAACAATTAGTTAGTTACAAATCTAAGCGTTTTGAATCTAAGAATAAAACGGGATTCAAAGGCCTTTTTTTAATTTAACAACAATTTAACTTCGTTTAGTTCGGTTTGTTACGAACCTGTATGTATATTTG
>JAGPUY010000210.1 GCA_018067265.1 Oceanihabitans sp.
GCTTCTAGCGGTACAAATTGTTTTACTGCTTGCTTTTTAAGCATCACTTTTTCTACAACCTCATCTTCTGTCATACGATGCGCTTTGGCTTGATCTTTTATTTGTCCGATTACCAAAGGTGTTTTTACATAACCCGGACAAATAGCATTACAGGTAATATTAAAAGCTGCGCCTTCTAAAGCCAAGACTTTGGTCATACCAATAACACCATGTTTTGCAGTAACGTAAGCCGATTTAAACTCGGATGCTCGAATGCCATGCACCGAAGAGATATTTATTATTCTACCAAACTTTTGTTTTTTCATCTGTTTCCAAACGGCTTTAGAAGCGTAAAAAACAGCGTTCATATTTATAGCTATAATATTTTCGTATTTCTTGTTTGGAAAATCTTCTATTGGCGAAACAAATTGTATTCCGGCATTATTCACTAATACATGCAAGGCACCAAAGGTCTTTATGGTTTCTTCTACTAACCCTTCAATAGCTTCCGCTTGCAATAAATTTGCATTAGAAAAAGCCACTTTAACATGGTATTTCTCACCAACTTCCTTTGCGATTTCTGCGCCATTTTTTTCTAAACCATGAAACATAATAGCATATCCTTCCTTCGCAAATTGATTTGCGATACCTAAACCAATTCCGCTGGTACTACCTGTAATAAGGACGGTTTTATTCATCTTCTAAAAATTTTTCGAGTGCTACATTAAAAGCTTCTGGCTGATCTATTACAACACCATGTCTAGAGTTTTTAATAACCGTTAATCTAGCATTTGGGAGTTTTTTTACATAATCTTCTTTAAACGAAACTGGCGTATAATCCATATCGGAAGCTATTACAAGCGTTCTAGTTGAAATGTCATGGATTCTATCTCCTAAACCCCAATCCATTAAGGTTACAAACGTTTTATAGTATGCATTGTAATCATTCTTTTTGCAACGTGCTTCAAATTGGTTTCGCATATCTATTTGATGTGCTTCGGGAAACATATTAAATGCAATTTCTTTGGCTAATGGTTCTACACCTTTTGTTTCTAGAAATGCGGTTCGATTTTTTAAAAGCTCTTCGCCAGTTTTTCCCATAGCATTAAAATCTGGACCACTATTTACAATCACTAAATTCTCTAGGTATTCTGGATGTTTAGAAGCCATTTCAAAGGCCACAGCGCCACCCATAGAAAAACCAACAAAAGTTGCTTTTTTAATAGTTAGTTTATCTAATAACTGCTTTACATCTTCGGTCATTAAACCTACGCCATAATCCTCTAATGGTTTTGTAGAATCTCCGTGACCTCTTAAATCTAAAGTAATTACTCGATATTTTTTAGAAAAGAAAGGGACTTGACCGTCCCAATCTTTTTTTGTGGATCCTAAACCATGAAGCAACAGAAGCACCTTTCCTTTTCCATAATCTTCATAGTCAAGTTCTATATTATTAACTTGTATTTTTGGCATGATTTGGAAGCTTAGTTAATAGTTGCAGGTTTCTTTTTAAAGAAGTTCATCTTGTACTTTAACTCAAAGGAAACTAGCGTTTCAATTACAGGAGAAGCTACAAACTCTCTATTTTTAGCATTAAATAAGTTTGTAATACTTAAACCTAGAGATAGGTTATCATTAAAGTTATATCCTGCATTTGCATCTACGGAGAAACCTCCTAATTGTCCGTAGTTCCAAGTTCTTCCTACTTGAGCGTTTTCAACAATTTCATTGATACCATCTCCATCTTGATCTTGTGTTTCTGCTGCTACATTAATACCGGAGAAGAAATCATATTTTTGAACAAATCTTCCGAAGAGCGCACCATAAAACTTACCTTTTCCGTAATGAAGACCAACACTAAATTTATGATTAGGTGTATTAATTGGCAATTCACTTTCTAAAACTTGTCCGTCTAAATTTCCATCATTATCCAAATCATTTTTATCTAGATCTCTATCAAAATAAGAATAGTTAACAGAGGTTCTAAAACTATCATTAAAGTAATAGTTTAATCCTACATCTACTCCGTAAGTATCCACATGACCAAAATTCAAATAAGTTAAGACAAAAGCTCCTGTAGAACCATCTATAACATCACCAATTGGTTGATCACCAACATGGGTTACATTATTACCATTTGCTGCATCTGCAATATTACGTAACGGACTAATAAAGTTATCCGATTGGTTGTAATACGCATTGGTATCTATAAATAATTTTTCGGTAAGTTTTCCTTTGTATCCTATTTCATAAGAATTAATAGTTTCTACATCTAACTTTTCAATTTTTGTACCATCGGTTAAGGTGAATCCTTCTCCATTTCCTAAAACTAGTCCGCCAAATAGGTTTCCTTTAAGATTTAAAATAGAAGGAACAGCAATACCTTTACCGTATGTTATTCTGAAAGTTCCGCTTTTTACTTTTTTAGTAATAGCAGCTTTTGGTATAAAGTTAGAACCGTATAATTCGTGATTATCTATTCTTCCTCCTACCAAAAATCCCCATCCAGAATCTTCTAATTTATATTCCATTTGTGTATACACACCTGTTTGATCTAAATCAATTCCACCTTCATCCAAAAGATAGGTGCCTTCAGAATCTGCCATATCCAATTGATATTGTGCCCCTAGAGTTAGATAGAATTTATTCCAATTGTTATTGTATTGTGCTTCGGCATTAAAACGTTTGGAAGCATCTTTAAAAAGAGCACCACGTTGTAATGCAAAACCATCACCTTGATTAGGCCCTGTTTGTAACCATTGCTCTGCATAAGAACGCTCACGAGCTTCTTCTTCGGAAAAACCATTTTCTACAAACGACACATAATTTTGTGTACGTTGGTTCATCGCATAGGTTTTATCGGTCTTACTCCAAGTATAGTATGTATTTGCGAAAAAGTTTTTAGACACAAATTTTACTTGGGCAACATCGATACTCCAATCTTTTATTTGGTTACGTCCCGCACTTGTAATACCAATATTGTTGCTATTACTATGTCCGTAATACCCCGATAATTCTGAACTTTTTGTTGGTTTATAAAATAAAGAAGCACCATATTTTTGGGAGTCGAAATCACGATCAAGATCTAATTCTTTATATGCAGTTGTTCCAACATACACACTATCGGCATAGTTAAATTCTGTTCCTTGCGATCTTTCAAAATGGAATTTATAAGCAAATTTATCATTCAGTACTTGCGCATGTCTTAATCGCATGGTAACCACATTTTGGTTTCCAGCACCTATTGCAAATGTTGTTCCTTCAGACTGTCTAGGATTTTTAGTAATCGTACTTACTAATCCGTTATGTGCGTTTGGTCCATACAGCGTGCCGTTTGGTCCTAATAATATTTCCACTCTAGAGATATCATCTTTTGTTACTGTAGAAAAAGAACCCATTGGTAATCCTGTAGCAATTAATGTAGATAGTCTATCGTCTGTTACTTGTAAATTTTTAGAATTAAAAGCAGAATTAAATCCTCTAATATTAATTCCAGTTCCTAAAACACCACTTCGTACAAAATCAACACCTTTTTGTCTTGCTGCTAATTCCCCAATATTAAAACTAGGAAACTCTTCAATATCTCTAGCGGTAATTACATTTACGGTAGCAGGTACATCTGTAATTTTTTGCGGTTTTTTTCCTGCGGTTATGATAACTTCATCTAAAACACTATTAGATTCTTTTAGTTGGGAGTTTAATTGTGTTACGCTTCCGCCAGTTACCGAAACACTTTGTTCTAGCGTTTCAAAACCAATATAAGATATAGACATCGTATGTGTACCTTCTGCAACATCTTCAATAGTAAAATTACCATCAAAATCGGTAACACTTCCTTTGTCTAAACTTTTAATATATACTGCCGCTCCGGCTAAAGGCATACCACTTGCTTCCGTAATTGTTCCTGTTACGCTTCCAGAATCTTGCGCATGAATAACCAGAGAGCTAATCAAGGTTAATAAGAATAGTAGTTTTTTCATAATTAGAAATGATGTTTTAAGTTAGATTATGATGGCAATCTATTGTGAAAAAGAAAATAAACAGTATTAAAACGTAGCAATGAGAAGTATGACTTTAGATTAAAAAATAAAAAAAATACACCCCAAAAGCCAATGTATAAAAGAGTTTTAGAGCAAAATTTCAAATGTATGACTTTAGTTTAAAAAACGCTTCCGGTAAATTATTTGAAAGGGTATCAATCACCTTTATCATCAATTGTTTTTGATTTTTTGTGGGCTGCACCCCTTTAATTGGCGCTTTAATTTCCTCTAACAAACGTGTAGAATTTATTTTACCTTCCATGTATCTAGAAAGGGATATACTCCATGAAATATTAGGCACATAATTACTTTGCTTTTGTCGTTCGCTTTCCTTTTCTATCAAATGGAATTTTGCAGCAAGCTTCAGTACTTCTTCATACTTTTCCTGGATGACTAAAACATTGATATACGATGTGAAAAAGTGATGCCAACGATGCTTCAGGACTTCTTTTTTATATTTTATTAAAAATGTTTTTGCTGTAGCCTCGGCAAGGTCGTTTTTTTGAAGTTCGGATAACACACGAATTTGATAAGAACAATACCCGATTTTTTGATGGTAGTTATGTGTTTCTTTATACCATTCTTGATACGCATCTAATAATGTAAACGCTTTTTCCGGACTGTCATTTCGCAATAAAATAGCGACCAAATTATTCAAATACATCAGCGTATCATTATTGTTTTGCCGAATCGACAAATACCCATAAAATGCTGCTTCTTCAAATTCGTCTTGCTTAGAATGTAACAACACACGACTTGCATAATAATTAGAAAGCAAACGTCTGGAATACATTTCGCCTTGACTAAAATAATAGTCAATTTGGTCAAAAATCACTTTTAATTTATCATTTTCATTATAATTCGTGTAGATAAAAGCCAGTAAAACAAATGCTTGATACCTGTTTTTTCCGTCTATATTTTTATCCTTAAACACAGCAAGCAACCAAGTTTCTAAGTGCTTTGTCTCGTTATTATTAAGCGTATATTGATTGGTGATTTCTGTTGTAGCCGTGTAGAGTTTTTCGTTAATCTCTTTAACCTCTACATAATTCACTTTATAGGTTTCGATAAAATCTGCTACTATTTGATGGTCTTTATAGCGCATTCTAACCAATAAATAGGACTTGTATTCTTTAGCTAAGTCGTATAAAATCTGAAAATTAAAATCCAAGTTCTTATATGTGGAAATATAATATAGAAATTCTTTTTCCTCAATAGAGGCTATCGCATCGGTAAGTATTTTTTGCTTTAAAGGCATTAACCAACCAATGGTTGCATCTACATCAATATTGGCTAATTTTTTTTCAATCCAATCTTTAATATAGGAATATTTACGCTTGTTAATGGTGGTATCAAAATCTACAAATGCCTTTTGAGATAAAGCATTAGAAATAATCAACCCCATAATTTGAAGTTTTTCTACATCGGTAAACTGGTATCTAGTTTGCAGATATTTGGCTTCATTTGGCAGTATGGTTTTACTAAATTCTGTAAATTTTTTAAGCTTTGTTTTCATTAAATACCAAATGAAATTAAGTAATGATTAAAGATTTAGTTTCGTATTAATTAGCATCCACAAATTGATGAATAAGTTGATTAACTTCTATCGGTTTTTCAAATTGCACAAAATGACCAGCATCTTCTACATAGGCTACTTTTACTTTCTTTATTTTTTGGGAAGCTATTTCACCAACAGCTTCAATGGTTAGCGTGGGATTTAAATAGCGATTAGGAATAAGCATGTCTTTATTACCAAAAACCACTAAGGTCTTTTTTGTAATATTTTCTAAATCCGTATACACAGGATCGTTTAGCATTCCAGAAATACTATTCACAATAGCGGTACAATGCGCATCGAAATCGGCAGCCAATTTAATTTGCTTTCTATCTTCAATCATTTTAGAAGTCCCTTCTGGCAAGTTATAAAAGTTTAAGGCATAGTTTTTTTCAATTTGTTCATCTGTGGTATTTCTCACCATTTCTACAGTGAAAAAACTTTTTAGCATATTTGCACTAGCTTCCGAAAACTGCTCTAAACCTGCTGGAGCAATCAAAATTAGCTTTTGAATATCTGTTTCATAAGAAGTCGCTAGTTTAATACTTGCTTGTCCGCCCATAGAATGACCAACAACAACCACGTTTTTCAATTCTAATTTCTCAATGAATTTGTGTAAAATTTCAGCGAAATAGGTTGGCGTATAATCTACTTCTGGCTTAGAAGACTTTCCGTAACCTGGCAAATCTAAAGCAATGCAGGTGTAGTGTTCTTTTAAATCCTTTATATTTTCAGACCATGCATCGGAATTACTACTCAATCCATGTACAAACAAGAGTGTTTTTTCGCCTACTCCTTCTTTAATATAACTTATTTCTGTACTATCAATTACCACAGCATGCGATTTAAAATCATATTGAGAAATTATTTCTTTCATAAGTTTATCCGATTTTTGCGAAAACATTATTGTGCTAATTAAAGTAAAAATAAATAGTAGCGTAAGTCTTTTCATTGCTCTGATTTAATAGTATTAAAATAATTATATAATTTTTTTCTAGAAACTTTACCCAAACTGGTTAGCGGAATTTCATCTAAAAC
>JAGPUY010000217.1 GCA_018067265.1 Oceanihabitans sp.
AGAAACCGTAAAGGAATCTTTAATGAAAAAAGTAGCAGCGTCCGATTTAAAAACAAATGCCAAAAGCCGACTAATTAGCGAGTTGTCTAAATTCTATATATTGACCAATTCTTTAGGTTGGACTTTGCAGTACAACGAAAAACCCATTAATAATTTAGAAGCGTTTAAAGGTTTTAAACTATAGTTTTTTACTCAAGCTTAACCAGCCACCTCCATTAATAGCTTCAATACCTTGTGCCTTTAAAATACTTGCTGCACTACCAGAACGCATACCACTGGCACAGCAGGTAATCACCGGTTTGTTAAACTTTTTTATCTCGTTTATTCTACTTGTAATAACTTGTAAAGGAATGTTTTTTGAACCAGGAATACCGCCTTGACTATATTCGCCTTTGGTTCTAACATCTATAATTATTGCGCCCTTAGATTGCAACTCTTTAATTTTATCCTTTTTATTCCCGAATAAGAAACTTAATAATCCCATAATTTTATTTTTCACAAATTACATAGATTTTTTTCAAAACATAAGTAACATTAGTTACAACATATTTTTTTTATCTTCATCCGCAATATGATACAACAAACGCGTAAAGAAGAAATAATTAAAACAGCAGCTAAACTTTTTAAGGAAAAAGGCTATAGCGCAGTAACTATGCGCGATCTGGCTACCGCGATGGGAATGAAAGCTGCTAGTTTATATAATCATATAAGCTCGAAGCAAGAGATTCTTAAGATTATTATCATTTCGATTGCCGAAGATTTTACACAAGGAATAGATGTTATTTATAATTCGGAAAGTAATAACTTGGGGAAACTAAGTCAAGTCATAGAACTTCACGTAAAAATAGCAACCAATAATACCTACGGAATGGCATCCTTAAATAACGATTGGATGCACTTAGAAGGACAGTTGGATTATTATTTGTCCTTAAGAAATAAATACGAAGCCACTTTTTTAAATATTATAAAAGAAGGTATTGCTTCTTCCGAAATTAAAGCGGTCAATCCAGAAATTATAATGTTTACCATGCTTTCTACTTTGCGCTCCCTTTTTCTATGGATTCCTAAAAAGGAAGATCTTAACGCAAACGATTTAGCAAATAGCCTAAGTCGTATCCTAATTCAAGGAATTAACAAATAGTTATGAAATAATTTTGTAGATTTGTAGATCAGACTAACAAGTGTTAGTTTTGATTAAGTAACAACTATGGCGCAATTTTACAAGCTTAAAATAAAGGATATATACAAGGAAACAGACGATTGTTCTGTTATCGATTTTCATGTCCCAGAAGCACTTGAAGACGAATTCAAATTCCGTCAAGGCCAGCATTTAACCTTAAAAGCAGATATTAATGGAGAAGATGTTCGTCGTTCCTATTCACTATGTTCAGGTCCTTTAGATAAACAATGGAAAGTCGCGGTAAAGCGAATTCCTGGAGGAACGTTTTCTACCTACGTGAATGAGGTTTTACAAATTGGTGACGAACTAGAAGTAATGGCACCAAGCGGAAATTTTGGAGTTCCTGTACAACCAGAAACATCTAAAAACTATCTGTTTTTTGCAGCAGGAAGTGGTGTTACACCAGTTTTGTCTATGCTTAAAGCACATTTATCTGCAGAACCAAACGCAACATGTAAGTTGTTTTATGTAAATAAAACAGCAAAATCCATTATCTTTAAGGAAGAACTAGAACAACTTCGAAATGCCTATTTCGGAAGACTAGAAATCTATTACTTTTTAACTAAAGAACGTAGAGATATAGAATTGTTTAATGGACGATTTGACGATGATAAAATGAAAGTCCTTACCAAGACTTTTATCGATGTTCCAGATACCAGTGAAGTTTTCTTATGCGGACCAGAAAAAATGGTAAACTACGTAAGCGACTATTTAATAGAAGCAGGATTACCAAAAGAATTAGTGCATTTTGAATTATTTGTAACCGGACTTTCAGACGAAGATATTAAAAGAGCAGAACGTCTAGCAAAACAAAATGTAGAAGGTATTGAAGTAACCATTGTAGACGGTGGAAAAGAATTTTCTTTCACCATGACCAAAGACTATGATAATATTCTAGACGCAGCATTGGGAGCAGGAGCAGATTTGCCATTCGCATGTAAAGGAGGCGTTTGTAGCACCTGCAAATGCGAAGTAAAAGAAGGCGCAGTCGAAATGAAAGTAAATTACGCGTTAAGCGATAAAGAAGTATCACAAAACCTGGTGTTAAGCTGTCAAGCAGTGCCAACAACAGATAAGGTTGTGGTCGATTTTGATGTGTGAGCCAAAGGCGAGCATTCCCATGAAGATGGGAATCTCATCAGTTTAATGAAATAATAATAATGGCGTTACACTACTTCGCAAAAGCTATGTAGTGTCAGGCTTTCGGCAGTCGCTCTTTTCAAGGAGCTCCAACAAAGCCTCAATCCTTAACGCGCCAACAGCTAAAGCCCAACAGCCATAGCTAATAAAATAAGTTTCACTAGCTAAAAGCCAAGAGCTAATAGCCAAAAGCTAAAAAAATGAGTGAAGAACAAATAAAAAACCTAGAAACGCAATTCGAAGCACGTATTGCAAGAGACGAGAAAATCGAACCAAAAGATTGGATGCCAGAAAAATATCGCAAAACGCATATTAGGCAAATGTCGCAACACGCACATTCCGAAATTGTCGGTATGCTTCCAGAAGGAAACTGGATAACTCGTGCACCTTCCTTACGTCGTAAAGTTGCCCTATTGGCAAAAGTACAAGACGAAGCAGGACATGGTTTGTACTTATATTCTGCTTGTGAAACTTTAGGTGTTTCTCGTGAAGAACTTTACGAACAATTACACTCCGGAAAAGCAAAATATTCTTCCATCTTTAACTACCCAACAGTAACTTGGGCAGATATGGGAGCGGTAGGTTGGTTAGTAGATGGTGCAGCAATTATAAACCAAGTACCATTGTGTAATACCTCTTACGGACCATACGCACGAGCAATGGTGCGTGTATGTAAAGAAGAAAGTTTCCACCAACGTCAAGGCTATGAAATCATGATCAAGTTGGCTAACGGAACACCAGAACAAAAAGAATTAGCGCAAGATGCTTTAAATCGTTGGTGGTGGCCAAGTTTGATGATGTTAGGTCCTACAGATGCAGAATCTATTCACACAGAACAATCCATGAAATGGAAATTAAAACGTAAGTCTAACGACGATTTACGTCAGCAATTTATAGATCAAACCGTACCACAAGCAGAGTTAATCGGATTGACTATTCCAGATGCCGATTTAAAATGGAACGAAGAACGTCAAAGTTACGATTTCGGTGAAATCAATTGGGACGAGTTTTGGCAAGTAGTAAAAGGACATGGACCATGTAATAAAGAACGAATGAAAGCACGTGTTGGTGCTTGGGAAGAAGGAGAATGGGTTCGGGATGCTGCAATGGCTTACGCCGAAAAGAAAAGAAACCGAAAGGAAAAGCTAGCAATTTAGTTTTACTGTCAGTTCGAGTGAAATTGCCTTATGCAATTTTGTATCGAGAACAATAAGAAAGAAAATAAAAACAAGCAATTTAAATTTCATTGTCAGTTCGAGTGATTTTCTGTCAGATTGAGCGCAGTCGAAATCAAAGAAAATTGTATCGAGAACAAGATGAAAAAATACATATAAATTATGTCTGATAAAAAAAACTGGCCACTTTGGGAGGTCTTCGTAAGAAGTAAAAACGGATTAGAACATCGCCACTGCGGAAGTTTACACGCAGCAGATGAAGACATGGCTTTAGAAAATGCACGCGACGTGTACACCAGACGAAGTGAAGGTGTTAGTATTTGGGTAGTAGAATCTAAAAACATTACAGCATCCAATCCAGAGAATAATGGGGAAATGTTTGAGCCTGCTCACGATAAAGTATATCGTCATCCAACATTTTACGATTTACCAGACGAGGTGAAACATATGTAATTCGAGCAAAGCTCTAATTACAATTCCCACGAAATCCAAGATTCACGAATACCTTATTTAAAATAAGAATTAATGAGTAAAGTGGGAAACTCATAAATTGAAACTAAATGTCATCTTGAGCGCAGTCGAAAGGTCTCAATCGATTAAACATGAAAAACGAAAATTGAATCTAAATGTCATGCTGAGCTTGTCGAAGCATCTCAATCATTAGAAAATGAAAAACAAAAATTTATATAATTATATTCTAGGTATCGCAGACAACAGTCTAATTCTCGGACAAAGATTAGGGTCGCTAACAGGTCATGGGCCAAGTCTAGAAACAGATATTGCTTGTACCAATATGTCTTTAGATTTATTCGGACAAGTAAGAAGCTATTACCAATATGCAGCAAAAATTGCAGGAGATAATAGAACAGAAGATGATATAGCGATGCTTCGTAAAGAAAGAGAATATGTAAATGTATTGTTGGTAGAACAACCAAATACAGATTTTGCATATACCATGGCACGTCAGTTTTTATTCGATGTATATCATTTGCTTTTTTTACAAGAATTACAGAAAAGTAAGGATTTAACTTTGTCTGCAATAGCAAACAAATCGATTAAAGAAGTAAGTTATCATTTGCGTTTCTCTTCCGATTGGATAAGACGTTTAGGAGACGGAACAGCAGTAAGTCATCAAAAAATGCAAGATGCTATGGATGGTTTATGGACCTATACCGACGAATTATTTCATCAAACCGAAGCAGATAAGATAATGGTTGCCGAAGGAATAGGTGTAGATGTTACCGCATTAAAAGAAGCATATTATAAAAAAGTAAATGCCGTTTTAGAAGAATCTACCTTACAAATTCCAGAATCTAAATGGTTTCAAAAAGGAGGAAAGCAAGGTGTTCATACAGAGCATTTAGGGTATTTATTAGCAGAGCTTCAATACATGCAACGCGCTTATCCTAATATGGAGTGGTAGAAAATGACTTTTTTGTCATTTCCGCGAAGGCGGAAATCTCATTAATGAAATAGAGGTGTCACTTCGAGTGATTCTGATTTTTTATCGGAATGGTATCGAGAAGCAATAAAATAGAATGTCATTCAGAGCAAAGCGAAGAATCTCATAATAATTATGACAACAACAGAACAAAACATAGACGAAATTTTAATTCCAATTCTGGAGCAAGTTTCAGATCCCGAAATCCCGGTATTATCCATTATGGATATGGGAGTTGTTCGCACAGCTGTTATAGAAAAGGATATGGTAAAAGTCCAAATAACACCAACCTATAGTGGTTGTCCAGCAATGGATGTTATTGGTGACGATATTAAAAGTGCTTTAAAAGCAGCAGGATATGATTCCGAAATAGAATTAATCCTAGCTCCAGCTTGGACAACCGATTGGATTACTCCAAGAGGTAGAAAAGCATTAGAAGATTATGGTATAGCAGCACCTTTAAGTGCAGAAGCAGATATAAGTGTTTTGTTAGAAGGAAAACGCTTGGTGAAATGTCCACAATGTGGTTCCACCAATACAAGATTAGTAAGTCAGTTTGGTTCCACAGCATGCAAAGCACAGTTTCAGTGTGACGATTGCCAAGAACCATTTGATTATTTTAAATGTTTGAAATGATGGTCATTGCGAGGAGCGAAGCAATCTCATAATTAGATTGTCATTCAGAGCGAAGCGAAGAATCTCAACAAAAGGTAGTGATATTATAAATTGAAGAATTTGTCATTCCGCACTGGATGCGGAATCTAGAAATAAAAAAATAAGGTATGAGTAATAATTCAATTCTATTAAAAGTTGAAAACAAAGTAGCGTTTATCACGCTAAATAGACCAGAAGTATTTAATAGTTTCAATCGTGAAATGGCATTTTTACTGCACGACACATTAGATGCTTGTGAGAAAAATGAAGATGTGAGAGCAATTGTTCTTACAGGAAACGGAAAAGCATTTTGTGCCGGTCAAGATTTAAAAGAAGTTACAGATCCAGATTTAAATCCGGGATTTAAAAAAATATTAGAAGAACACTACAATCCAATAATCACTAGAATTAGAAATATTAAAAAACCAGTTATCGGTGCTATTAACGGAGTAGCAGCAGGAGCAGGAGCAAATATAGCCTTGGCTTGTGATGTTGTTGTTGCGCACGAAAAAGTAAGCTTTATTCAGGCGTTTAGTTTAATCGGTTTGGTTCCAGATAGTGCTGGGACTTTCTTTTTACCAAGATTAATCGGATTTCAAAAAGCATTAGCATTAGCCATGTTAGGAGATAAGATTGGTGCCGAAGAAGCAGAGAAAATGGGTATGATTTACAAAATGATTCCACTAGAAAGTTTTGAAGAAGACGTTAATAAACTAGCTTTAAAAATGGCAAACATGCCAACCAAAGCATTGGGTATGATTAAAGAATTATTCAATAAATCGATGACTAACGATTTAGAAGCGCAATTGGCTTTAGAATCTAAACTACAAATAGAAGCAGCACAAAGTAATGATTATGCAGAAGGCGTTGCGGCATTTATTGAAAAACGTAAACCAAATTTTAACGGAAATTAATTAGGACTTGTCATCCTGAACTTGATTCAGGATCTCATGAAAATAAATAATCAGTTTTGTCATTCCGCACTGGATGCGGAATCCATAATAAAAGAAAAATATGAACGTAGGAATCATAGGAGGAGGAACCATGGGAAGTGGCATCGCACAAGTTGCTGCAACTTCTGGTTGTAAAGTGAAGTTATACGATACCAATCAAGCTGCTTTAGATAAAGCAAAAGCAAGTTTGGAGAAAATCTTATTGCGTTTAATTGAAAAAGGAAGAATAGATACTTCTGAAAAAGATAGAATTCAAGCAAACATAGCTTATGTAAGCAACCTAAAAGATTTAGCAGATTCCAACCTTACTATCGAAGCAATTATTGAAAATCTAGACATTAAGAAAAAAGTGTTTTCAGAATTAGAAAGCTATGTTGCAGATGATTGTATTATTGCATCCAACACATCTAGTTTATCTATAGCATCCATTGCAGCATCCCTTAAAAAACCAGAACGCTGCGTTGGGATTCACTTTTTTAATCCAGCGCCTTTAATGAAATTGGTCGAAGTAATTCCTGCCATACAAACTTCAAAAGAGGTTTTGGAGAAAGCTATCCAAACGATTACCGATTGGAAAAAAGTAGTAGCAGTTGCTAAAGACACGCCAGGATTTATAGTGAACAGAGTTGCAAGACCATTTTATGGAGAAGCACTAAGAATTTATGAAGAAGGATTAGCCGATTTTGCAACGATCGATCATAGTTTAAAATCTTTAGGCGGTTTCAGAATGGGACCGTTCGAACTTATGGATTTCATAGGAAATGATGTGAATTATACGGTTACCGAAACGGTATTCACCGCTTTCTATTTTGACCAAAGATACAAGCCTTCCTTTACGCAAAAACGTTTTGCCGAAGCAGGTTATTTAGGACGTAAATCTGGAAAAGGATATTATGATTATGATGCAAACGGAAAGAAAATTGAAAATCCAGATGTCATTCAGAGCGATAGCGAAGAATCTCTGAAATTAGCAAACCAAATATTCGATAGAGTTTTAGTAATGCTAATCAACGAAGCGGCAGACGCACTATTTTTAAACATCGCATCTGCAGAAGATATGGATATCGCAATGACTAAAGGGGTTAACTATCCAAAAGGATTATTAGCTTGGGCTGA
>JAGPUY010000221.1 GCA_018067265.1 Oceanihabitans sp.
ACTTAAACGTTCTTCCGGTTTATCGCGTAAATCATCTGCTTCCCAAGGCGTATCAATATACGTTAAAAAGTATATATCATAGATGTTTTCTAAAGCATATTTTTCAAGAAGTGGATCACAAATCCCTGAATAATACGTTTCTGAGTACACTTTAGTTTCTAATAAATCGGTATCGCAAATTAAAACAGAATCTGTTTTTTTAGCTAAATCATTTTCTAGTTTCATTTGTCCAATAGCAATTGGTAACAAGTCTTTTGCTTCACAAGTTTTACGCTCGTTATTCCATTTTTCTTGAAGGTATTCTCTAGCATATTCTGGTGCCCAAACCGAACTATAATGGCGCGCCAATTGTTTAGATAAGGTGGTCTTACCTGTAGATTCCGGACCAAACAATACTACTTTTATGCAGTTACTTGGCTGTTGTTTAAGCTTTTTTTCCATGCTAAAAATCCTAATATTGCTATAAATGTAAATCCTAAATATTGAAAACTTGTAAATGTAAATCCTTTATAAAAATACAACGGGATGGAAATAAGATCACCAATAATCCAATAGATCCAGTTTTCTATTTTACGCTTGGCCATAAGCCACATACCTACAAAAAATATAGCTGTAGTTATAGTATCTACATAGGCAACCCAACCGTTCCATTTATCAAATGTTTTATAAATAATAAAAACGAAAACTAAGGTTGCTAGAAATATGACTGCGCTTATTTTCTTTTCCTTTCGGGTTGTTCTAGAAATTTGTGTTACACGGCTCGCGTCTACTTTACGTGTCCATATATACCAACCATAAACACTCATAATAAAATAATAAGCGTTAATCATCATATCTCCTAAAAGCCCCCATTTTAACAATAAATACACAAAAATGCAGGTACTTATCATTCCTGTAGGAAATACTAAAATGTTGTTTTTTCTAGAAAACCATACCGACAGAAATCCAAAAATAACTGCAACAATTTCTAAAACAATATCTAATGTTTGGTAATCGGAATATTGACCGAATAAAAAATCAAAAATGAGGTTCATAGTCGCTTCTATTCGTTTTAATCACTTTCATTGTCAATACAGAAATATCTACCTCTTGAAAAGAACGTTTTATTTCCTGTGTTAAAAAAGGCATCAAGGTATCATAATCGCCAAATATTTGGGTGCCTAACGGATTCTCTAAAACCTTAAAAGGAGAGTTACGCAATGCTTTTATAAAATTAATCACGTATTTTTCATAATCGTCCTGCAAAGGAGAAAGCGTTAGATCTACTGATATTTCCATATGTATTTCCCGTAAAATGGGCGTTTTTTTTATTTAAACATTGATTTTATACCGACTTCGATTGGGCGCCGTCGGGCACTATTTCTATTTTTTTAATTCATTAAAGAAGGTTTCATCTTCTTCAAAAGCCGTACCAACAACCACCAAATCTGCTCCAGCTAGGTATGCCGCATCTAATTGTTCTTTGCTTCGTATACCGCCACCAACAATTAAAGGAATTTCTAAATCCTTTTTTACGGCGCTAATTATAGAAGAAGGAATTGCTTTTTCTGCACCACTTCCCGCTTCTAAATAGATAAGTTGCATACCAAGTAATTCACCTGCTTTTGCGGTATCTACAATGGCTTGTACCTTATTAATTGGCAATGGTTGTGTTTGGGTAACTCTTTCCACTGCTGTTTCTTTTCCGTTTTCTATTAGTAAATAACCAGTTGGAATCACTTCTAAATTGCTATTTCTTAATTTAGAAACCGAGGCTACGTGTTTTCCTATTAAATATTCTGGGTTCCTTCCAGACAACAAAGACAAATACAATATAGCGTTTGCATGATTGGTAATTTGCGATATATCTCCTGGAAACAATACAATAGGTAAATTGGTATGTTTTTTTAATGCGACAACCAAGTTTTCGGTTGCAAATGCTTCTACAGTACTTCCGCCAACAAAAATATGTGTAGCAATGGAGCTGTTTAGTTTTTGCATAAAACTTTCTAAACCTTCCGGCTTTGTTTTATCCGGATCTATTAAAACCGCTAAGAGTTTTTGCTCTTTTTCAATAGACCGTAATATGTTTTTATAAATGCTTTTCATTACCCAGGAATACACGAATGTTTTTCTTCTTTTCTTTAGTCTATTTTCTTTGTTCTATTTTCTTTGTTCTAAAAAACATTAAGCTGGTAAAGCATAAGCACAAGTAAAACCTTCAAACTCAAAAAAGGTCGTTTGGTATCTATTTTTTTTTTCTTCGTAATCAATCCAAGCAACGGTAGCTCCTTCTTCTATGGTAAACGGAATTACTAAAGTATGCTGTAAAAAACTCAATCCTGGAGTCGCAAACAATTTGTAAAGCGATTCTTTAATACACCAAATAACCGTTAGTTTATGGATATAATCTTTTGCCTCTTTATCTAAATACAGGTTTTCATAATCTAAAAACTTATGTGCAATGACCCCAATTTTTTCACGTTGCTTTTCTACATCAATGCCAACAACTGCATCGCTAACCACCACTGCAGAAAACGTAAAGGAATGCGTAATAGAAATATGCCTTCCATCTTTTAAATGGGGCTTTCCGTTCTGGTCATAAATTAAATCGGCATCGGTATAACCAAAAGCAGCAAGTAAATGACGAACACTTAAAAAGCCACGTCTGTGCAATTCACTTTTCATCCCTAAAACGCGTTGCATATTTTCAGGTTTCAACGTAATAGGCGCTAACAAATCTTCATAAGACTCTGTAATCTTCCAGATTTTAACAGTAGTTTGTGAGTTTGGTGTAAGAGTTTTATAAATAGGCATTTAATATTCTAAAAGTTATTGATTATCTTTGCATCGTCTAAGGCGAATTCGGCAAATTTTTATATAGCGAATTTAGTTATTTAAGCCATAAAGCCAAAGGCAAGTGCAATTTTAAAACAAGATAAAAAATAATATGAGTACAAAAACTGTTGCTTACGTACCTAATAAGGTAAAAGATATGTCGCTTGCGGCTTGGGGAAGAAAAGAAATGGATTTAGCTGAAGCAGAAATGCCTGGACTAATGAGTTTACGTGAAGAGTACAAAAACACGCAACCATTAAAAGGAGCACGTATTGCAGGATGTTTACACATGACTATTCAAACTGCTGTTTTAATTGAAACTTTACAAGCTCTTGGCGCAGAAGTTACTTGGAGTTCTTGTAACATTTTCTCTACACAAGATCAAGCTGCTGCTGCTGTTGCAGAGGCAGGAACTGCTGTGTATGCATGGAAAGATATGACAGAAGAAGAATTTGATTGGTGTATTGAACAAACCTTATTTTTTGGTGAAGACAGAAAACCATTAAACATGATTTTAGATGATGGTGGTGATTTAACCAACATGGTTTTAGACAAATACCCAGAATTAGCTGCAGGAATTAACGGTTTATCGGAAGAGACTACAACTGGAGTTCACAGATTATATGAGCGTGTAAAAAACGGAACATTACCAATGCCGGCAATTAACGTTAACGATTCGGTTACTAAATCTAAATTTGATAACAAATACGGTTGTAAAGAATCTGCAGTAGATGCTATTCGTCGTGCAACAGATATTATGCTAGCAGGAAAACGTGTAACCGTTTGTGGTTATGGTGATGTTGGTAAAGGTACTGCTGCTTCTTTTAAAGGTGCAGGAAGTATTGTAACGGTAACTGAAATCGATCCTATTTGTGCTTTACAAGCTGCAATGGACGGTTTTGAAGTGAAGAAATTAGAAACGGTTGTTGGTAATTCAGATATTATTATCACCACTACAGGAAATAAAGATATTGTACGTGCTGAGCATTTTGAAGCAATGAAAGACAAAGTTATTGTTGCAAACATTGGTCACTTTGATAACGAAATCCAAGTTGGATGGTTAAACGAAAAGCATGGTGCGACTAAAGATACAATCAAACCTCAAGTAGACAAATACAACATCAACGGTAAAGACATTATTTTACTTGCCGAAGGACGTTTAGTAAACTTAGGTTGTGCAACAGGGCATCCAAGTTTTGTAATGAGTAACTCCTTTACAAACCAAACTTTAGCCCAAATTGAACTTTGGACAAACAAAGAAGCATACGGAAACGATGTGTATATGTTACCTAAAGCTTTAGACGAAAAAGTAGCAAAATTACACTTAGCTAAAATTGGTGTAGAGCTTACAGAACTTAAACCTTACCAAGCAGAATATATTGGTGTAACAGTAGAAGGTCCATACAAGCCAGAACACTACAGATACTAAATTTGTCATTCCGAGCGCAAGCGAAGAATCTCAAAATCTAATTATATTTAAATCCCAAGCATTCGTGTTTGGGATTTTTTTTTGGTTTGCCGAACGAAACTTTAGTGTAGTTCGGGCAATTTGTTTTTGGTAGAAAAAACCAAAAACAACCAGGCTTTACACTATATCTTTTTCTCGTGCCTCAAAAAAGGATGCCGTTGCAATCCTTATCGCGGGCTAATCCTTTACGGTCATTGCTAGAGATAACGAAGTGCAATCTGTTGGTTTTATTTCTAGCTTTTAAAATGCACTTCGTTTATTTTTGTACAAACCTTCCGTGTTTTTAATTCCTAAAAACCCACCTTCCTTTAGCTAAAAGAAGGAGCCTGTTAACCACTAACCGGTTACCCAAAAAACAAAATACGCAAACAAATAGTTTTACTCCTTTCGTTTTTAAATAAGTACCTTTCCTTTTTAAATATAAAAATCATGAGTTTAGAAAAGGCAACCGTAGCACTTAACAGATTAGAATCGCATATAGAAAATCATAGTATTTCTAATCCTAAAGTATCCAAAGGTGATATCGCTTGGCATATAGATCACTGTCTAAAAATAATTAATGGCGTTGTTATTTCTACTCAAAAATCAGATCCAAGTACTTTTAAAAATAATTTTAGCTTTTTAGGAAAGCTATTCTTTATACTTGGCTTTTTTCCTAGAGGAAAAGCAAAAGCACCAAAGTATGTTACACCACCTGAAGTTATATTAAAAGAAGACCTCATAAGCCAATTACAAGAGGCAAAAACAAATATCAATAGCATCGCTGCCTTAAACAAGAACGCCTATTTTAAACATCCGTTATTCGGACATGTAAATAAAAAAAAGATTTACACCTTTTTGGTCCTTCACACTACGCATCATTTGAAAATTATGGAGGATATTTTAAAGAAATAAGACGCTTCCTACTTTTAGAAAACGTCTTATTATATATTTTAAAGCGCTTATTATTCCGTTAACTTAAGCAAAGCTAAATCGTGAAAATAAAAGTTTCCTTCATCATTCATAGAAACAAATAATCCGTTAGGAAATTTAGAACCTAAAGGTTGACTAGTTACATCACAACCATCTGTTTCTATTGTACCAAGATTAAGCGCTTTAATAAATGTATTTGTTTTTAAATCGAAAACATTAAAACTATGTGCTTGTTGGTTAGAGACAATTAAGAAATCTTGACCTGGATATTTTGCTATAGCAATTCCTTCAATATCATCTTGAAAATATTCTCCTCCAAAAACCGCTAGTTCTTTACCAGCATCTTTAGGATTTGCATTATATTTTCGAATACCATAACCTTCATCAGAATAGTACACAAAACCAGATGTATCATCTACTGCAATAGCTTCAATTTCTTTATTTCCACTAAAAACACCAAACTTTCTTGCTAGTTTGGACTGAATTCCTAAGCTATCTGAAACCAAATTATATTGGTATAAATAATTAGCTATCGGGCCTTTTTTTCTACTTACAATAACAGAAATATCTTCCGTTTTTGGGTTTTTATAAATAGAGATTCCCATTGGCCTTTTCATTGCTACTTCTGTTTCGTCTTCAAACACCTTAAAACCTCCATTATCTAGTGGTTTTAAATCTGGAACAGAATACACACGAATTTGGTTCTTTTCTCTTTCCGAAAACACAAGGATATCTGTTTTAGTGGAATCATTAATTTTAAAACCGTATTCCACATCTACATTATTAGGATAACTTACTCCTGTTATTTGTTTGTTTTTAATTAATTCCCCATCTAGGTTAAATGCATAAACACCACCATTAACCTCATCTTTATCTGTCCCGAAAACGATACTTTGTTCTGGGTTTTCTTTGTTAACCCAAATTGCAGGATCGTCGCTGTCAAAAAGCACATTTTCTGTAATAACTGTTGGTGCTATTTCTGGCAATTTATCTTTACAAGATACTATTGCAACTAAACTAAATATATATAGTAATTTTTTCATGGTTTATTTTTTGAATAGATCGTATTTTAACCCGAATGTTAAACGTTTTTCGTAATATTCCATTTGCATGGTTCTACCTTTAACTCCTTGATAATAGCGCAATGGTTGGTTTGTAATATTGTTTAAACTAGCATATACACTCAAATTTTTAGTTATAGCAACATTAGCATTAAAGTCTAAGAAAAATTGCTCATCATAATATCTATCTTCAAAAGGATTTCCTCCAATTTCATCTACATAAGCATCCGAATAATTAGCCGACAAACGCAAGCTGAAATTTTTATCAGCAAAACCAAGAGAGCTGTTAAACATGTTTGGAGCTGTTTGTGGTAAATCTAGGTCTGTTCGCTCTTCTCCATCTTCGTTTCTTATCCCGTTTGCATTAGAAGATAAATACGTGTAATTAGCATACACACTAAAGTTTTTAGCAAAACCAGGTAAAAAATCTAAACGACGTTGAAATGAAAATTCTGCACCAAAAACAGAAGCATTATCTCCATTTAAAGGTTGATATACTTCATATCCATTTTCATCTTCGGTTTGAAAAACATAAACAAAATCTTGAATATCTTTATAAAAGACACCTCCTGAAATCAAACCAACAGATTTAAAATAATGTTCTGCCATTACATCGAAGTTCATAGATGTTGTTGGATTTAACTCTGAATTCCCAATAATAATTTCTTCGTCTTCATTATTAATTTCTCTAAATGGAACTAGATCTACATAATTTGGTCTAGCCAATGTATTGGTCCAAGCAAAACGTAAGATTGTATTTTTTGAAATGTTATATTTTAAATGCAAACCTGGTAAAATATTGGTATAGTTGTTTGAATCTTTTACCCTATTAGTTCCATCAAAATCGCCATCTTCATTATAAATAATTTCATTTCCTTCACTATTTATAGACGTATGTTCTAATCGTACTCCTGCTAACAAACTAAATTTTTCGCCTACATTTTGGCTAATCATAGCATAACCAGCATACACGTTTTCATTTACATTAAAATTTGCTGTTAAATACTCGCTTGGTAGATCTTCTGCTTCAAACAAAGATGTATTATATAAATTTAAACCTCCTAAATATTCTGGAGTTGCAAAAGCGCCAAGTACATATTGGTTTCCTGGTAAGAAATCGGAATCGGTATAATCTCTTGTAGGCACAAAACCTAACTCCTCTAAATCGGCGTTTAATGGGCTGTATTCTATAAAACCATTTTCTCTATTTTTATTTTTTAGTCTGGTTTTAACTCCAATTTTTAAAAAACCTTCTTCGTCTTGAATTAGCGTTAAAGGTATTTTAGCATTAACTAAAAAGTTAACATCTTGTTCTTCTGTATATTGACTTTCTTCTGTTAATTCACCTAATTCGAATATTGAAAAAACGGAATCTAGCGCACTTAAAGGTGTTAACAAAGGCTTTTCTTGATTGTTATTAAAAGAAACAGCATATTCACTTTCATATTCTAAATAACGCTCATTTAACCTTTCTTCTGATGCTCTTGAAAAAGTTGTCATCCAATCTAATTGCACATTACCTAATAAATGATCTCCACCAAGAGAATAATTTTGCATACGTTGGTCTTCTAAACGTCTGTTTTGGTTTCTTTTATTGTCAATTCCTCCTTTTGTTTGACGTTTTGCTTCCACTGGAAAACTAGTTAAGTTTCCATTTCCATCAACAGTAAAATCGTCAATTTCAATATCTTCACCATCTAAAATTTCATGTTCTATTCTAAATCTATTTTCTCTATCATCTCTCCAATTATAAATAGATTTAAAATAAATGGTATTATTACTATCTAGTTTATAATCTAAATTAGCAGAAAAACTTCTTCGTATTCTTTGTACTTGATATTCTCTAATTTCGAATACATTGGTATATGGATTAACAGCTACTTCTTCTAAAATTGGATCTCCTTCTATATCGTCTGCACCGGTGTAATATTCAAATTCATCCGTCCATTCTGCTTCCACATTATGGCTTCCAAAATCATTATCATTAATGGATGCAGAAACCATCCATCCAAATTTTTCATTTTTAGAACGATCGCCAATTAAAAAAGAACCATTTAAAATTCTTTTATCGGAAATAAAATTCAAACCCGAACCTACTGTTGCAGACAAACGAAATGCTTGAGGAGAAGTTCTTGTTATTAAATTTACAGAACCTCCTAAAGCATCAGCATCCATATCTGGAGTTACAGCTTTACTTACTTCGATAGTTTGAATCATGTCTGACGGAATTAAATCCATTTGCACATTTCTATTATCCCCTTCTGCTGAAGGAATTCTACTTCCATTTAATGTTACCGAATTTAATTGAGGAGATAAACCACGAATAATAATATTTCTAGCTTCTCCTTGATCTAATTGCATAGTAATACCTGGTATTCTTTTCACAGCATCTCCAATATTAGCATCTGGAAACTTGCCAATTTGTTCGGTAGATACAATATTAGTAATATTCTGCTTGTTTTTTTGTGTGTTTAAAGCTCTTGTTTGTCCGCTTAAACTATAACCTTGAATTAAAACCTCATCTAACTCTGTGTTTTCTGAACTTATTGTAAAGTTAAGCGTTGTAGTTCCTTCCGTTACAATTACGTCTTGTGACACATCTGCAAACCCTAAATACTCGACATTTACGATTTGGTTGCCTGTTGACACATCTACCAATGTAAATTTCCCGTTAAAATCTGTAATTGCCCCCTTTTTTAAACTTTCAATTAAGACGGAAGCTCCTGGTATAACAATACCATTTTCATCTGTAATAATTCCCTGAATGTTTCCTGTTTGAGAAACTCCTTTAAAGGAAAATAATAGTAGTAACAATAAAGTAAAGTAATATTTCATATTAGCTAGTTTTTTTAGTTGCGCTAAATAATAAAATACTTGAGTGAAGTAGTTTAACTAAAATTAAAGTTAAAGTTAAAAATGACTAGTAAAAAGAGGTTCCTTAACATTAAGGAAAACTTAATTTAATGAATTAAAAACAAAAATCCTTTACAAGTTCATTGTAAAGGATTTTAAAAAAACTAAATCAAAAATTATTGTGCACTCCAACCTCCATCTAAAACAAAGGAGGAACCTGTTATGGTTGTGGAGCTATTTTTTGCTAGCAATATTGCCATATCTGCAATTGCTTCTAGCGGTACAAATTGTTTTACTGCTTGCTTTTTAAGCATCACTTTTTCTACAACCTCATCTTCTGTCATATGATGGGCTTTGGCTTGATCTTTTATTTGCCCAATGACCAAAGGTGTTTTTACATAACCCGGACAAATAGCATTACATGTAATATTAAAAGGCGCACCTTCTAAAGCTAACACTTTAGTCATACCAATCACACCATGTTTTGCAGTAACGTAAGCCGATTTAAACTCAGATGCTCGAATGCCATGCACCGAAGAGACATTTATTATTCTACCAAAACTTTGTTTTTTCATCTGTTTCCAAACGGCTTTAGAAGCGTAAAAA
>JAGPUY010000228.1 GCA_018067265.1 Oceanihabitans sp.
AGGTTAGGAGTAACGCTACAAACGAATATTAGCGATCGTATTCGTATAAACGGTAAAGTTGGTGTGCCAATTGGTGGAATTAGCCAAACTGCCGTAGCAGGCGATGTGCAAATAGATTTTCTTTTAAACGAAGAAGGTACATTTACAGCAAATGTTTTTAATAGAGAAAATAGTATTAGAAACTTCGGAGAAGAAATTGGATACACACAAGGACTTGGTATTACATATAATGTCGATTTTGATACTTTCTCCGAACTTCTTCAAATTATCTTCAAAGGAAAAAAGAAAGTTGCAGAAGAAATAGAGGAAGAAGAAGCCAAACAAAAAGAAGCGAATGCTTTGCCAGATTATGTCGGTTTCAAAAAGAAAAAAGACTCTCTAAATTAACTTTTTAAGAAGGTTTTTGATCTAAAAAGACAATACTTCACATTTAATTTATCAACTAAAACGTTATAGTTTCAACATTGTGTTAAATTATGACGAATGCTTCGCTTTTTGTTAAATTTCTTTACTAGCTTTACTAAATAATAGATGAAAATAATGGCAAAAACCATAAAAAAAATTGGTGTTATGACCTCTGGAGGAGATTCTCCAGGAATGAATGCTGCAATACGGTCTGTAGTAAGAGCATGTGCATATCATAATATAGAATGCTTCGGTATTTATAGAGGATATGAAGGTATGATTGAAGGCGATTTTATTAATATGAATGCACGTAGTGTAAAAGGTATTATTAATAAAGGAGGAACCATTTTAAAATCTGCACGATCTAAAGAATTTAGAACCAAAGAAGGAAGGGTAAAAGCACACGAGCAATTAGTGAAAGCTGGTATCGATGCTTTTGTTGTCATTGGTGGAGACGGTAGTTTTACAGGAGCAATGATTTTTAATCAAGAATTTAACTTCCCAGTAATGGGCATTCCAGGAACTATCGATAATGATATTTTTGGTACCACACATACTTTAGGATACGATACGGCATTAAATACCGTAGTAGAAGTAATCGATAAAATTAGAGATACTGCAAGTTCGCACAACCGTTTATTCTTTGTAGAAGTAATGGGCCGAGATGTTGGTCATATTGCTTTAAATGTAGGTATTGGCGCTGGAGCGGAAGAAATTTTAATTCCGGAAGAAGACTTAGGTTTAGATAGACTTCTAGAATCTTTAAGACGAAGTAAAGCATCCGGGAAATCTTCCAGTATTGTTGTTGTCGCGGAAGGAGATAAAATAGGAAAAAGCGTTTTCGAACTTAAAGATTATGTCGAAGAAAACATGTCCGAATACGAAGTTCGTGTATCTGTTCTAGGGCATATGCAACGTGGTGGAGCGCCTTCTTGTTTTGATCGCGTGTTAGCTAGTAGAATGGGAGTAAAAGCCGTAGAAAGCTTATTAGAAGGACAAAGTAATTATATGGTTGGTCTTCAAAATGATGTTATAGATTTAACACCATTTGATCAAGCAGTAAAAGGAAAGTCAAAAATAAACATGGAACTCCTTAGAGTTTCAGACATCATGTCCATATAAAATTAAATATCAATTAAACGTGTGTCTATAAAAAGACCACATAATATCATTAAATAAATTATGTCAACATTAAAATTAGGAATTAACGGATTTGGAAGAATAGGAAGAATCGTTTTTCGTGCAACAGTTAAAAGAGCAAATGTAGAAGTAGTAGCAATAAACGATTTACTAGACGTAGATCATTTAGCGTACTTATTAGAGTATGATTCCGTTCATGGTAAATTTGATGGTACTATTGAAGTCAAAGACGGAAACCTTGTTGTAGACGGAAAAACAATTCGTGTTACTGCAGAAAGAGATCCTAAAAATTTAAAATGGGATGCTGTAGGAACAGATGTGGTAGCAGATTGTACAGGTATTTTTACCACTTTAGAAACAGCAGATTACCATATTCAAGCAGGTGCTAAAAAAGTAGTTATTTCTGCACCAAGTAAAGACGCTCCAATGTTTGTAATGGGAGTAAACCACCAAACAGCAAAAGCTACAGATACTATTGTGTCTAACGCATCTTGTACTACCAACTGCTTAGCACCAATTGCTAAAGTAATGGAAGATAACTTTGGTATCGAAGAAGCTTTAATGACAACCATTCACGCAGCAACTTCAACACAACATACAGTAGATTCTCCATCTAGAAAAAACTATAGATTAGGTCGTTCTGCAATGAACAATATTATTCCAACCTCTACAGGAGCAGCAAAAGCAGTAGGAAAAGTAATTCCAGAATTAGACGGGAAAATTACAGGAATGGCTTTTAGAGTACCAACTGTAGATGTATCTGTTGTAGATTTAACAGTGAAAACGAAAAAGAATACTTCTTTAGCAGAAATTAAAGCAGCTATGAAAAAAGCTTCGGAAGGAGAAATGAAAGGTGTTTTAGGATATACCGATGAAATGGTAGTTTCTCAAGACTTTGTAAGTGATGACAGAACTAGTATTTTTGATTCGGAAGCTTCTATCGAATTGAATCCAGGATTCTTCAAATTAATTTCATGGTATGATAATGAGTTTGGATATTCTAACAAATTAGTTGACTTAGCGTTACACGTTAATTCACTTTAATTAAAAAAAAAAAAAGCTGTTCATAGATTATGAATAGCTTTTTTTTTACTTTTAGCTTATGATATTAATAGTAGATAGTGGTTCTACAAAATGCGATTGGATTGCAGTAGACGAAAAAGGAAACCAATGTTTTGAAAAAGTAAGAACGAAGGGCTTAAATCCTGCAATTCTTACCGAAAAAAAGCTGAAAAAGACCATAAAGAGTAGCGACATTCTTATGCAACATAAGAAAGAAGTAACGCATATTTTCTTTTATGGAGCAGGTTGTGGTACCGAAAAACCAAAAATGCTTTTAAAAGGTATTCTCGAGTCTATTTTTAAAAATGCAACGGTAGAAGTACAAGAAGATACTATGGCTGCGGTAAGAGCTACGTTAAATAGTAAAGACGAAGCTGCTGTAGTTTGTATTTTAGGAACCGGTTCGAATTGTAGTTATTTTGATGGGGACAAATTACACCAACGTGTAAACTCTTTAGGGTATACACTTATGGATGATGCTTCTGGAAACTATTATGGTAAACAATTACTACGGGATTATTATTTTAAGCATATGCCTGAGGATTTAAGAGTGGCTTTTGCTAGTAAATATAATGTGGAATCCGATTACATAAAATACAATCTATATAAGCAACCAAATCCAAATGCATATTTAGCTGCTTTTGCAGAGTTTATGTTTTTAAACAAAGAATCTACATATATTACAGATTTAATTAAATCCGGAATTCGCGTATTTGCTAAAAATATGATCTTTCAATTTAAGGATGTATTACCTAATGTTCCTGTGCATTTTGCAGGTTCTATCGCTTTTTTCTCTCAAGAAGAAATAAAAGAGGTTGCTAAAGAATTAGGTTTTACGGTAGGTAATTTTGAAAGAAGACCTATTGAAGGTTTACTTAAATATCACGTTAATCATTTAAGTTAATGGAGATTGCTATTATTGCCCATGACGGAAAAAAAGCAGAAATGGTGCAGTTTCTAAACGAGCATAAATCGGTTTTACTTCAAAAACAAATTTCCTTAATTTCTACGGGTACGACTGGTAAAAAGGTGAAAAAGGCTGGCTTTAAAGTGACTAGATTACTTTCAGGACCTCTTGGTGGGGATGCGCAAATTGCTGCTAGAGTTGCAGAAGGTAAATGTGATATGGTTTTGTTTTTTAGAGATCCTTTAGAAAAACATCCGCATGAACCAGACGTTCTTATGTTAATGCGTTTATGTGATGTCCATGACGTTCCATTAGCTACAAATCCTGCTACGGCAGAATTATTAATAAAAGGAATTATGTTATAAGAATTTTCAAAAATTAGAATTATCTTGTAACGCATGAAAAAGGACGCTTCCTCAGAAAAAGTAAATACAAATAATTACGATACGATTATTATAGGCTCCGGAGTCGGTGGCTTAACATCTGCTATTTGTTTAGCACGTGCAGGACAAAAAGTTTTAGTCCTAGAGCAACACGATGTTCCTGGTGGTTGGTGCCATAGTTTCTACTTAAATGGCTACCGATTTACGCCAGGTGTGCATTATGTAGGTTTAATGAGTCCAGGCGAATCTTCCAATCAATTATATTCCGGTTTAGGTATTGCAAATGATATCGGTTTTTATAGAATGAATCCGAAAGGGTTTGATCATTGTTGGATTGGAGAAGAACGATTTAACTATGCTGCAAATTGGGAAGAATTTGAACAAGATTTAATTGCTCGTTTTCCACACGAAAAAAAAGGAATCATAAAGTACTTAAAATTGATTCGAAATGTTGGTCGACAGCTACAGCTTATTCCTAAAGTAAAAGGGTTATGGCAACAATTAACCATTCCTTTTCGTACTAAGCACATGGGGAAATATTCTCCTTTTACATTAAAACGTGTCATTAATTGGCATGTGAAAGATCCTTTACTACAAAATATTTTAAATATTCAGTTTGGTAACCATGGATTACCTCCAGGAAAAGCAAGCTTTATTATGCATGCGGCCATTATGTGTCATTATGCAGAAGGCGGATTTTACCCAATGGGTGGAGGTGGCGCTTTGGTAAAAGCAATGACCAATAAAATAAAATCCTTGGACGGAAAAATACAAACAAGCACATCTGTAAAACATATTTTATTGGAAGGTGAAACCAATAAAAAAGCCGTAGGAGTGGAGTTAGTTTCTGGTGAAAAGATTTTTGCAAATCGTGTAATATCGAATGCAGATCCAGGAATCACCTATCTTAACCTTATTGGTAAAGAACATTTAAGCACTAAACTTTTAAAGAAATTAAATAAGACTACCTATTCTTGTACTTCATTAATGCTGTTTTTAACCGTAGATATGGATGTGACAAAAGCGGGAATAGACTCTGGTAATATTTGGAGAATTCCAAACCAAAATATGGATGATTCTTATGCCGATATGCAGAAAAAAGATATTCTGGATGGCGAAGAGTTTTCCGGAATGTTTATAAGCTGTACTTCCTTAAAAGATCCTATAAGTTTTGATGGTCGTTATCATACGCTGGAAGCCATAACTTATATTCATTATGATGCTTTTGAAAAGTTTAAAAATGAAAATGTAGAACGTTCTCCTGAATATTTAGCATTTAAAGAGCAGATTATTCAGAAGTTTTTAGTGACCTTAGAAAAAGTGATTCCAGGTATTACTCCAAAAATTGTACACCAAGATTTAGGAACACCAATGACCAATGAGTACTATATAAATTCTACAGAAGGAAGTGTTTATGGTACTGAAAAAAGCTTACGTCATATTGGTCCTTTCTCCTATAAACCGAAGAGTGAAATAGAAAATTTATACATGTGTGGCGCATCTATTGCAGCACATGGTGTAACTGGAGCAGGTTATTCTGGCGTGCAAACAGCAGCGACTATTTTAGGGTGTCAGCAAGACGATTTATTAAAAGAAGATATTACACAAGAACTACGAATTTTTGAAGCGGAAGATGCTTCTAACTATCCGGATTGGATGCTTAAAAAGATGGAAGTTAAGAAACTACGATTGGCAAAAAATGATGTGTTTGCGGATGCAGATAAGTAGTTGTTAACTAAACATTTTGTTAGCATGTGGCTCTTCTCTTATTTTAAGAGGAGAATGAATTTTAATTTCTTTTTTGAAATTAAAAGAAAGAGGAGTTAAAAATCACTTCGTTCTTTTTTCTACAAACTCTCCGAGTTTTCCTTTAAGGAAAATCCACATCTCTTTAACTAAAGAGAGG
>JAGPUY010000233.1 GCA_018067265.1 Oceanihabitans sp.
AGAAATCCCACAACCTAAAGCACCATTATTAATAGCTGCTTCTTTTACTTCATCATAATGCGGAATGAGTTTACTTCGGTATGGTTCTACAATAACATCTTGTAAAGAATCTCCTAATAAATTATAGTCGTTGGTGTGCAAAGCGTGTACCAAACTACCAACATTAGACCATTGTTTAATGGCATCTTGCATAGGTACATTTTTTGGTAAAATACTTCTAGCTTCTGCTGTTTTAACTTCTATTTGCGGATGAATTATAGTTGCGTATAAATTGGATGGCGTCGGTAATTCTACTATTTGTAAAGGTGCATTACTTTTTACTAAAGTAAAACCTCCAAAAATTCCTGGTGCAATATTATCGGCGTGCTCGCTACCACTTGCAACTGCTTCACCTTTCATTGCAAAGTTAGAAAGTTGCGTTTTGTTATATGGTTTACCAAGCAATTCATTGATGGCAAAAACAGCACCGGAAGCACTTGCAGAACTACTACCAATCCCGCTTCCAGGTTTAATTTTTTTATAGATTTCAATTTCAAATCCGCAATCCGGATTCGCAGCATTATATATAGCCAATGCCGCAACTCCAGCTACATTTTTTTTGGTTTCTAATGGCAAATCAAAACCTTCAATTTTGGTTATTTTGATTCCTTTTTCTACCGTTTTTTTTATAATCATTTCATCGCCAACAGTATCTAAGCAAAAGCCTAGGACATCAAATCCGCAAGAAACGTTTGCTACTGTTGCTGGTGAAAATATTTTTATTTGATTCATGTTTATAGAAAAAAGAAAATAGAGAAAAGAAAATAGACTGTTCGTTTTGTCTGATTTCTCTTTTCTTTATTCTCCTGTCTTTTTTTATTTATTAGCAATTTGAATAATATTAGCAAACAAACCAGAAGCAGTTACATCTGCTCCAGCTCCCGCACCTTTAACTATTAAAGGCTGTTCTGGATAGCGTTGCGTGTAAAACATTACAATATTATCTTTTCCTTCTAGGTTATAAAAAGGATGTCCTACCGGAATTTCTTTTAAACCAACTTTCGCTTTTCCGTTTTTAAATTCTGCAACATATTTTAACTGACAGTTATTTGCTTTTGCAGAAGCATATAGTTTTTGAAAATGCGCTTCGTCTGTTTTTAGCGTTTCGTAAAAATCATCTACAGAATCACTTTCTAAATTCGCTTGGGTTAAAAAGGAATCGTTTATAATATCTCCAATTTCCATTTTTTCGCCATTCTCACGAGCAAGAATTAATATTTTTCTTGCAACGTCAATGCCGCTTAAATCAATTCTAGGATCTGGTTCTGTATAGCCTTCAAATTGCGCTTGCTTTACGGTATCATGAAAGTTTCTTTTATCGCTAAAATTATTAAACACAAAATTCAAACTTCCAGACAGAACCGCTTGTATGCTGGTTACTTTATCCCCCGATGCTACTAGATTTTTTAAAGTATTAATTATAGGTAATCCAGCACCAACATTGGTTTCATATAAAAATGGCGCATTATATTTTAGAGATAAATCTTGTAAGTTTTTGTATTTCTCATAGGTATTAGAACATGCAATTTTGTTACATGCAACTACCGCAATACTATTTTTAAGATAGTCTGCATATAGATTAGAAACTGCTTCGTTTGCAGTGATATCCACAAAAATACTGTTACGTAAATTCAGTGTGATTACTTTATTTAAAAAACCTTGTAAACTAGATGCATCCGAATGATGAAATTGGGAGGTCCAATTATTTAAATCGATTCCTTTTTCATTAAAAATCATTTTTCTGGAATTTGCCATTCCAATAATTCTAACGTCTATTTTTAGATTCTTTTTTAAATACGCATGTTGCTGTTGTATTTGGTCGATTAGCTTTTCACCAACATTACCAACGCCAGTAATAAATATATTAAGCTGTTTGGTATTCTCTTCAAAAAAGCGCTCGTGTAAAGTGTTTAATGCTTTTTTTACATCCTTATCTGCAATTACCGCGGAGATGTTTTTCTCTGAAGCACCTTGCGCAATAGCTCTAATATTAATATTATTTTTACCAAGTGTACTAAACATTTTTCCGCTAATACCTTGGTGATTCTTCATGTTATCGCCAACAAGAGCGATTATAGATAAATCTTTTTCTACAATTAATGGTTCTATTTTATGAAGTGATATTTCGTTTTCAAAAGCAGTATCTATTGCTTCTTTAGCGAATTCGGCATCTTTAGATTCAATACCTAAACATATAGAATGCTCTGAGGATGCTTGCGTAATTAAAACAATGTTTATTTTTTCTTGTGCTAAGGTTTCGAATAAACGCTTAGAAAAACCAGGAATACCAATCATTCCGCTTCCTTCTAAAGTCAGTAATGCAATATTACTAATATGGCTTATTCCTTTAACCGGCGATTTTCCAGTAGAAGCTGCTTTAGAAATAATAGTTCCAATCTCTTCAGGTTTTAATGTGTTTTTAATATGAATAGGAATCTCTAAATTTAAAACCGGTTGCACCGTTGGAGGATATAAAACTTTTGCACCAAAATGGGATAATTCCATGGCCTCTTGGTAAGAAATGGTATCTATTGGATAGGCTTGTTTTACCAGTTTTGGATTTGCAGTAAACATACCACTAACGTCTGTCCAAATTTCTAATTGTTTTACTTGTAAGGCTGCAGCAATTATAGCAGCAGTAAAGTCGGAACCACCACGACCAAGTGTGGTAATTTCTCCTAATTTTGATTTAGAAACAAAACCAGGAAGCATCGTTATTTTTTGATTCGCTTTATTAAAGTACTCTTTAATATTTTGGTTTGTAATTTTATATTCTACTTCCGCTTTTGTAAAATTAGAATTAGTAACTACTAGCTCCTGACTATTTTTTAGTTCTGCATTAATGCTTCTGCTTTTTAAAGTTTCCGCAATAATATAAGACGATAATAATTCCCCAAAACTGACTAGTTTATCCGAAGTTTTTGGCGATAATTCATTTATCAAATAAACACCATCTAACAGGCTTTTTAAATCTTGTAGCATTTTTTCCACATGACTTAATATTGCTGTATTTTGATTCGGAACTAATTCTGAAATAATACTGAAATGCTTTTTCTGAATGGCTTCAAATTCCTTTATATAATCTTGATCTTTATTGTTGGCTAATTCACCAGCTTTTAGCAATCTATCCGTAATACCACCAACAGCAGAAACTACACATATTATAGCATCGGTTTTAGAATAGTCTTCTAATATGCTAATTACTTTGTTTATGTTTTTTGAGCTTCCTACAGAAGTTCCTCCAAATTTTAGTACTTTCATTAGATTTTACTTAATTATATAAGTTTTAATATACGTCTCAAAAGTATTACATTTACTTCTAAAAAAATATTAAAACGCTATTTTTGAGGAATTAGTAAAATAAGTTACAGATAATTATAAAAATGAAACATTCCTTGCAAAAACGATTGTTGCATTGAATAATGATTACCTGAATTGTACAATAGACAAATAAAAAGCAATAGACATTAAGAAATGAAAATATTTTCGAAAGAACAAATTTACGAAGGCGACAAATTAACTGCTGAAAAACAAGGCATAACATCTACCGATTTGATGGAGCGCGCTGCAACCCAAATTTTTAATTGGATGCACATGCGAATGCAAGGAGCCCAAGTTCCAATTCATGTTTTTTGCGGTATTGGTAATAATGGAGGAGATGGTTTAGTGTTGGCAAGACATTTAATTACGCATGGTTATAATGTGAAAATGTATGTGATTAATTATAGTGATACGCGATCTAAAGATTTTTTAATTAATTACGATAGAATTAAAAATGTTACTAAAGTTTGGCCTTTATTAATGACAGATGCCGAAGAGTTTCCAGAAATTCATCCAGATGATATTATTGTAGATGCTATTTTCGGAATTGGTTTAAACCGACCAGTTGTAGGTTGGGTGAAAGCATTGTTTCAACATTTAAAAGCATCTAAAGCGTTTACATTGGCTATAGATTTGCCTTCAGGTATGTATCCGGATCAAGTCCCAAAAAATGAAGATGATGTTGTTTGGTCGCATTATACATTGAGTTTTCAAACCCCAAAACTGATTTTCTTTTTACCAGAAACAGAAAAATATACAGTACAATGGGAGGTTTTAGATATTGGTATAGATCCAGAATATCTCAATACTACAGATACAGCGTATGAGTTAATTGGAAAAAACGAAATGCTTCCTGTGTATAAACCCCGTAAAAAATATTCTAATAAAGGTACGTATGGTCATGCATTAGTAATAGGAGGAAGTTATGGTAAAATGGGATCGGTTACTTTAGCCAGTAAAGCTGCATTATCTTCTGGAGCTGGTTTAGTTACTGCTTATATTCCAAAATGTGGGTATACCGTTTTACAATCTTCATTTCCGGAAGCAATGGTAATTACAGATACGAATGAAGAAATACTTACCAATATAAAGTTGAATATAACACCTAGCGTAATTGCTTTTGGAGTTGGAGTAGGAACCGCAACAAAAACCATTACTGCTTTTGAAAACTTTTTAAAAACGAATAAAACACCTTTAGTAATTGATGCGGATGGTATAAATATTCTTGCTAAAAAGAAGGCATTATTAAAGTTATTACCAGAACAAACCGTTTTAACGCCACATCCTAAAGAGTTGGAACGTTTGATTGGTACTTGGAAAGACGATTTTGATAAATTAAAGAAAACAAAAGCCTTATCTAAAAAACACAATCTTATTATTGTTATAAAAGGCGCAAATAGCATTACTGTTTTTGAAGATAAAGGTTATGTGAATACGACAGGAAATCCAGGATTGGCAACGGCAGGAACTGGAGATGTGCTTACCGGAATTATTACCGGATTAATAGCGCAAGGTTATGAGCCGCTTTCTGCAACGCTTTTCGGAATTTATTTACACGGAAAATCTGCAGATATTGCCATTGAAACTTTAGGGTATCAAAGTTTAATTGCTAGCCATGTTATCGAAAATTTAGGGCAAGCATATATCGATTTATTTAAGCAA
>JAGPUY010000238.1 GCA_018067265.1 Oceanihabitans sp.
GAAATAATTATAATTATTTCTAAAATCATACCTTTGCACGTTTCAAACTTTTAAAAAGTTCAATCGGAATAAATACTTATTTCTGTTTTTGAACAACGAATACGAATATATGAGATTACACAGAAATTTATGTTTTGCTACAGTGGATGGTTTATTACTAATCTTTAACGAAGGCAAGTATGCAGATAAAGTAGTACAACAATTATTAAAACGTGATAAACGTTGGGGAAGTCGTGACAGAGGTTTTGTTGCAGAAACTACTTACGACGTCGTACGTTGGAAACGTCTATACGCCGAAATAGCAGAAGTAAAAGAACCGTTTTCTCGTGATGATGTTTGGCGCTTAATTGCCGTTTGGGCAACCTTAAAAGGAATAAAACTTCCGGATTGGAAATATTTTGAAAACACGCCAACAAGAAAAATTAAAGGTCGTTATGATGAACTTTCTAACATCAGAAAAATTGGCGCATCTGTACCAGATTGGATGGACGAGATTGCGGTCAAAGAATTAGGCGAAAACGTTTGGACGAAAGAAATATCGGCTTTAAACCAGCAAGCAGACGTTGTTTTACGTGTGAATACGCTAAAAACGACTAAAGAAAAGCTACAAGCAGAACTTTTTGACTTAGATATAGAGACCGAAATTGTAAAAAATCATCCAGACGCATTAAAACTTACAGAAAGAGCAAATGTTTTTACAACAGAAGCTTTTCAAAAAGGTTTTTTCGAAGTACAAGATGGTTCTTCACAAAAAGTTGCCGAATTTGTAGATGTACAACCAGGAATGAAAGTTGTAGATACTTGTGCAGGTGCAGGTGGAAAAACATTACATCTTGCTGCGCTTATGGAAAACAAAGGGCAAATCATTGCAATGGATATTTATGAAAATAAATTAAAAGAACTAAAACGTAGAGCAAAACGTGCAGGAGCACATAATATCGAGTTCCGAGTAATTGATTCTACAAAACCAATTAAAAAACTATATGACAAAGCAGATAGAGTTTTAATTGATGCTCCTTGTTCTGGCTTAGGTGTTTTACGTAGAAATCCAGATGCAAAATGGAAACTACAACCGGAGTTTTTAGATAAAATAAAGAAAACACAAGCCGAAATTTTAAGCTCGTATTCTAGAATGGTAAAACCTGGCGGAAAGTTAGTATATGCGACATGCTCTATCTTGCCTTCAGAGAATCAAGACCAAGTGAAAACATTCTTAGAATCGGAATCCGGTAAAGATTTTACCTTTGTTAAAGAGAAAAAAATATTAGCATACGAATCTGGTTTCGACGGATTCTACATGGCACTATTAGAAAAGAAAAAATAAATCAAAGAATGAAACAATTTTACACCTTACTATTATTAGTAGTAACCATTACAGTTTCTGCGCAGATACCTTCCGATTATTATGACAACGCAACTGGAACTGGCTATACTTTAAAAACACAATTAAAAACGATTATTACTAATGGTCATGTAGACCATGGTTATACTAATAGTTTATATGTAGCATATCAAACATCCGATAACGATTCGTATTACGAAAACGATAATTCGGTATTAGATATGTATTCTGAAAATCCTTCAGCTACAGATCCATATAACTTTGCACATGACACCAATGGTGGTTCTGCTCCAGGACAAGCTTGTGGTAACTATTCTATTGAAAGTGATTGTTATAATAGAGAACACCTTTTTCCACAAGGCTTTTTTGACTCACAAGATCCAATGCGAGGAGATATTCATCATGTAGTACCAACAGATGGAAGAGTTAACGGTTTTCGAAATAATTACCCATTTGGTAAAGTAGGTACTAATTTAGTTAGCCAAAGTAATATTTCTAACCCAACACAAAACGGATCTAAATTAGGTAATTCTATTTCTCCTGGTTACACTGGAATTGTTTTTGAACCTATTGATGAGTTTAAAGGAGATATCGCTAGAATGGTATTATATTTTGCAGTTAGATATGAAGACAACTGGAATGATTCTGGTTGGTCATCACACACGGTTGCTAACAACCCATTAAATGGTACCTCGAATCAATTTTACGAAACTTGGTATGTAAACTTATTGTATTCTTGGCACCTTCAAGATGGGGTAAGTCAAAGAGAAATAGATAGAAATAATGCAGCATACGCCTATCAAGGAAATGCAAATCCATTTATTAACCATCCAGAATATGTGCAATCTATTTGGGCAAGTATTCTTTCTGTAGATGAGTTTGAAACTGTAGATGTTATTAAAATGTATCCTAACCCATCTAACGGAAACACAGTTACCATTGTATCTAGAGAAAATCTTTCGGTAGAAGTTTACGATGTTTTAGGTAAGAAGATTAAAATGCAAAACATTACTTCTAGTCAAAACAAATTAAATATTTCTGGATTGTCTAAAGGTTTATACTTAGTGCGATTTACTTCTGCTACAGGTAGCACCACAAAAAAACTAATTAAGTCTTAAATAATTTTCAGACTATAATATAACTAAAGCGATTCCAATTGGAGTCGCTTTTTTTTGTTTCATTAGATTTTATATATTTAACCAACCTTAAATAGAATACAGATGAAACAAATGATAACTTCCATTATTTTACTTTTAGCATACACTACTATA
>JAGPUY010000240.1 GCA_018067265.1 Oceanihabitans sp.
CATTTTAAAGAACACCGAATGAAAATGGTTACTAGTGATGCATCTGTAGATGTATTTGCTGCTTTTGATGAAGTGTTAGAAAAGTTTGGTGACTTTCAATTTACAGAATAGTCTTTAAGAGATTCTAAAAACGAAATTATAAAGTATAATAGTTTACAGCTCCTCTCTTTAGCTAAAGAGAGGTGGTTTTGACTTTAGTCAAAAGCGGAGCGTTTGAACTAAAAAGCAAAGCCTTTTATATATTTAAACACCTCTCTAATCTAATTAAGGATTATTTACGTAAAAATGAAAAAAAGAATAGATTCTACATTTTACTTTTTGCAGTATTTGGTTTGGCGAATCTTTATTGTTTACGGAATTGGTTTTTTTGTTTATAGTTTAATCACGAAAGAGACAGGAGGAATAATAGCTGTTTTGTTAGCTGTTTTTGTTGCTACATATGTTTCCATAAAAAAATTACCAAAACCTACAGATCTCACTTTTGATGAAAATTTCTTATATCTAGATAAGGTCTCTTACCCTATTGAATTTGAAAAGATAAAAGCTATTGAGAATGGTGTTATTTTATATAAAGTAGATGGAGAAATTATAAATATAACAATGCCTCGTTATTGTTTTCTTGACAAGAATTATAAAGAACTAAAAAACATTATAGAACAGAAAGCCACAGGATAATTTCTTGCTCCTCTCTTTAGCCAAAGAGAGGTGGTTTTGACTGTAGTGAAAAGCGGAGCGTTTGCAAATTTCGAGTAGCTGCAACAAAACAGTTTTTTTTTAAGTAATTACTTTCCTTTTAATTAAACCTTAACCACAGCAAGTACACGCAAGAAGGATTGAGCAATTTGTTTGAGCTCCTTGAAAAGAGCGAGTTGTAAAATATTTATATTCACGATTTCAATAATTTAAAATATTAAAGAATTAGTAAAGCCTGTTTGCCTTTTTCAGGCAACTTGCCCAAAAACTAATTAGAAACTAAATTTTTAGTAATTCTTGTAGCTGCAATTTTAGAAGCTAATACGCCTAAAATAGTGATGGTTAAAAATACGATAACAACGTTTATGACTTTTAATGCAACAGGATAAGGTAGCGATGGCGTTATCATAACAAAGGAAAACGCTTGTTGTAACAAAATAAGAACGATACCAATAACCAAACCTATAATGCCGCCAAGAAGTGTCATTAAAACGCCTTGATAAAAGAAGATTTTACGAATATCTTGTTGTGTTGCTCCTAAATTAAATAAGGTGTTTAGGTTTTTCTTTTTATCTAGAATCATCATGATAATGGAACCGATAACATTAAATAATGCAATGATTAAAACGAGTGTAAAGATGAGGTATACCGCTAAATATTCGGTGTTTAACATTTTGTAAAGCGCATCGTTTAGTTGCGCTCTATTTTTTAATACGACTTTGTTTCCTAATATGTTTTGAATGTTTTCTCGCGCTTGGTCTTCGTCAAAACCTTCTTGTAGTTTGAATTCTATGGCAGAAATTTGATTGTCTTGATATCCTAAAAGTTCTTTAGCAAAGGCAAATGGCGCGTAAACGTATTTGTCGTTTAGCTCTTCGTTAATATCAAAAATACCAACGTTTACCGCTTGAAAGGTGTTGTATATTTGTTTTTCGGAAGTTATTTGTCCTTTTCCAGGTTTAATCACATACAGACTTATGCGTTTGGCATAATCTAAAACACCAAAAGAGAGATTGCTTGAAATTCCCCAGCCGACTACTATTTGATTGGTGTTTTGTGCAAGCCAACTTCCTAAAGGAATTACAGAATCGATGGTGTTTACTTTTTCGTAATTTTCATCGACTCCTTTGATGTAGGCATTTGGATAGTTTTTTTCATCAAAAGCGATAAAAACACGGTCTTCAATTATTTTAGAATACGAAACAATATCTTCTAGATTGTCTAGTTTTTCTAATTCGTCATCGGTAATAAAAAAAGATTTTCCTTTCGCGGTTTCTGCTTTTAAATCGGGATCTACAATAGAAGTAAATTGTAAGGTGAAGTCTTTTAAACCAGCAAATCCAGATAGTACAATAAATAAAGAGGCAGCACCAAGAATAATCCCGATAGCTGCAATTATGGTAATAAAATTTATAGCATTGTTACTGCTTTTAGAATGCAAATAACGTTTCGCTATGTATAAGGGAAAATGCATGTTTATTTTACAATAACAAAATGAGTTTTAAGTAGTAGCTATAATTTGGAGGTTGTATAAAACCAATTATTGTTTTTTACGTTTCCCTAAAAGTTCCGGATCATTAATAGGATCTTCTTTTCCTTTTAAAGACTGTTCAATTTTATCAATATATTCTAAAGAATCATCTATAAAAAATTCTAAATTAGGCATACGTCTTAATTGATGTCTAGTACGTTGCGCTAATTCATGTCTTATTAAAGGCGTGTTCGATTTAATACCATCCAGTAATTCTTTACCTTTATTATTAGGGAAAATACTTAAATATACTTTAGCTACAGAAAGATCAACAGTTACTTTTACTTTACTAACCGATATAAGTATTCCTTGCATACCACCTTGCGATGCTGCTTTTTGTAGCACATCTACTATATCACGTTGTAATACAGAACCTATTTTTTTTTGTCTTTGTGTTTCTTCCACTTTAATTTTATTTTAGATTCCGATAAATCTGAAATCTTATTTCTATGTAAAAGATAAACTTTATCTTCTACGATGCAAAAATAGTTGATATTTAAAGATTATCTTACATTTATAGACAAAATTCGTGCCTTAAGGAATAGTTTAAGGTTGTTAATAGGAAGATTTTCCGTTTAATTATAAAGAAAATATTTAGATTTCCGTTTTCACGGAAACAATAAACTAATTTTGGATGCATAAAATAGAACACATTGGTATTGCCGTAAAAGACTTAGAGAAAGCGAATAAATTATACGCACAACTTTTCGGAAAAGCCCATTATAAAATGGAAGAAGTCGCTAGTGAAGGCGTAAACACTTCTTTTTTTAAAGTAGGTGAAAATAAAATTGAATTATTAGAAGCGACGAACAATAATAGTGCTATTGCGAAGTTTATTGAGAAGAAAGGTGAAGGAATTCATCACATCGCTTTTGATGTAGATGATATTGAAAAAGAAATTTTTCGATTAAAATCGGAAGGCTTTAAAGTAATTAATGAAAAACCTAAACGAGGAGCAGACAACAAGTTAGTGGCTTTTTTACACCCAAAAAGTACCAACGGAGTTTTGATAGAATTATGCCAAGAAATTATTTAGAAAAAAATTGCTTGTAGAGTCTTAAAAATAATATTAGATTTGCAGCTTAATTGGTCCCATAGCTCAGTTGGTTAGAGCACCTGACTCATAATCAGGTGGTCCTTGGTTCGAGCCCAAGTGGGACCACTTTTTTTATATACGTATACAAAAAGTAAGATAATTAGTAGTTCATCGATGTTTTTTGCAATTGAAGGGGTTTTTTAAACTAAAAAGAATAAGATATTTTTTGTTAAGTCGCTTTTTTTTATACATTTACAACTGAATGATACAAAACAAAACAAAAATTGCCTCAATCTTATTTTTATTAATAAGTTTTGTTAATGTAGCGCAAACAATGAGTGGTCCACCACCGCCTGCGCCACCACCACCTCCAGGTCTTCCTATAGATGCTGGGATATATATCCTATTAGCTATTGGCTTGATTTATGGAATAATAAAAACGATTCGCAGAAAAGCTTAAAGTGTATTCAGACTTACTAGTCTAGCTACATATTTACCTATTACATCAAATTCTAAATTTACTTCTGTTCCAATTTGAAAGTGATTAAAATTTGTGTGTTCATAAGTAAAGGGAATTATAGCCACGCTAAATGCATCTTTTTTAGAATTAACAACAGTAAGACTTACGCCGTTAATAGTAATAGAGCCTTTTTCAATGGTTATATTATTTAACGCGCTATTATATGTAAAAGTAAATAACCAACTTCCAGAAGTATTTTCAATATGTGTACAAATTGCAGTTTGATCTACATGACCTTGAACAATATGTCCATCTAGTCTTTCGCCAAGCTGCATCGCTCTTTCTAGATTTACTAAATCATTTACCTTAATAGTATGTAAGTTTGTTTTTTCTAGCGTTTCTTTAATTGCTGTAACTTTATAGCTGTTATTATCAATGGCGACAACGGTTAAACACACGCCATTATGGGCAACACTTTGATCTATTTGTAGTTCTTGTGTGAAATTACTTTGCACTGTAATATGCAAATTATCAAGCTCTTGATCCAGTTGTTTAACCACTCCTAATTCCTCAATGATTCCAGTAAACATTATTGTCGATTATTTAGTTAAATTTGTAGCAGTAAAATTACAAACAAAAGTTAGCATTACTAATGAAGAAAGAAGAAAATATAATAGTAGGTATCTCTATAGGGGACTTAAATGGTATAGGAGCAGAGATAGTACTTAAAACTTTTGAAGATCCTAGAACCCTAGAATTTTGTACACCAGTGATTTTTGCATCCGTAAAAACAATGACTTTTTTAAAAAATCATTTTAAAATGGATGTGAACTTGAATGGAATAAACAGCATGAATCAAATACTTCCACAAAAGATAAATGTTTTTAATGTTTGGAACGATCATGTGAAAATTGAATTCGGTAAAGAAGACTTTAAAATAGGCGAATATGCCATAAAATCTTTAGAGGCGGCAACCAAAGCATTAAAAGAAGGAACTGTAGATGTACTCGTTACTGCACCAATCAACAAACATAACATACAATCAGAAACTTTTAAATTTCCTGGGCATACTAATTATTTAGAACAGGAGTTAGAAGGGAACAGTTTAATGTTAATGGTTGCAAACAATTTACGTGTTGGTTTATTAACAGACCATGTACCTGTTAAAGATATAGCGACACAAATTACACCTAAACGTATTAAAGAGAAAATTGAAACGGTTTATACTTCGCTGCAAAAAGACTTTAAAATTAGAAAACCAAAAATAGCGGTATTAGGAATTAATCCGCATAATGGAGATAATGGGGTTATTGGTACCGAAGACGATACCGTTTTAAGACCAACATTAGAAGAAATTAAAAAAACAGGGAAATTAGTTTACGGTCCTTATGCTGCGGATAGCTTTTTTGGTTCTAATAATTATACAAACTTTGATGCTATTATTGCTTCGTATCACGACCAAGGATTAATTCCTTTTAAAACACTTTCTTTTGGTCAAGGCGTAAATTACACCGCAGGATTAAATAAAATACGTACTTCTCCAGATCATGGTACTGCTTTTGAAATAGCAGGAAAAAACCTAGCAGACAACAGTTCTTTTAAAGAAGCGGTATATAAAGCGATTGAAATATTTAGGAATAGATTGGAATATGACGAAATCAATGAGAACCCTTTAAAATTCAATCAAAAAAAGATATAAACAAAAAAATGTTTATAACTGTGCTTAGTTAATAAAAAATTGTATATTTGCAGGCTCAAAATAGATGTGAAAAATGAAGTCTTTGAAAGCATTTACAATACCGTTTGTAGGTTTAAAAGTTGGAGAACACCTTTTTGAGTATGATATTAAACAATCGTTCTTTGAACATTTTGAGTATGAAGATTTTAATGATTCAAACATTAAAGTAGATCTTGTTTTAAATAAAAAAGCAACTTTACTGGAATTGAATTTTAAAATTTATGGAACTTTAAACGTTAATTGTGATTTAACGAATGAGCCTTTCGATCAAGAAATTAGTACAGATTTTGATTTGGTGGTGCAGTTTGGAGAAGAATACAATGACGACAATATAGACATATTGATCATTTCACATGGGGAATATGAAATAAATGTACAGCAGTATATTTATGAACTTATTGTTTTAGCAGTTCCTAATAAATTAATCCATCCTGGAGTTGAAGATGGTACATTAGATTCTGAAATACTGAATAAATTAGAAGAACTTAGCCCTAAAACGGCTGAAGAAAAAGAAAACAAAGAGGATATCGATCCTCGTTGGAATACACTTAAGAAACTATTAACGGATAAATAATATAAAAAATGGCACATCCTAAAAGAAAAATCTCAAAAACAAGAAGAGATAAAAGAAGAACACATTATAAAGCAGTTGCGCCACAAGTTGCTACATGCCCAACAACTGGTGAAGCTCACTTATACCATAGAGCACATTGGTTTGAAGGAAAATTATACCATAGAGGACAAGTTTTAATCGACAACTCGCAAGTAGAAGAAAATTTAGCATAGGTACTATGCATGCATACAATAAAACGCTCCACTGTGAGCGTTTTTTTTGTGATATATTTTTCTTTACGTTAAAAACAACTTAATTTGCATCAGATTAAGCCGAAACCTATCCGATTTATTAAATTGGTATTCGTTTCAGCTAATTTTCAACGATTTTAGGTCAAATTAACACCAAAATTATGAGCAAAATCTCAGCAGCGATAACAGCTGTAGGTAAATATGTTCCAGAATATGTATTGACAAACCAAATATTAGAAACTTTGGTAGATACAAATGATGAATGGATAACTTCTAGAACAGGAATCAAGGAACGTAGAATATTAAAAGAAAAAGGCAAAGGCACCTCTTTCTTAGCAACCGAAGCAGCCAAAGATTTGATAAAAAAATCAAATCTAGATCCAAAAGAAATAGAATTAGTTATTGTAGCAACAGCTACAAGAGATATGCAAGCATCTGCAACAGCAGTATTTGTAGCTTCACAAATAGGAGCAACAAATGCGTTTGCTTATGATTTAGATGCAGCATGTTCTGGTTTCTTATATGCCGTTTCTACAGCTTCTAGTTTTATCGAATCTGGAAAATACAAAAAGATATTAGTAATAGGAGCAGACATGAACTCTTCTATGATAGACTATACAGATAGAGCAACCTGCATCATTTTTGGAGATGGAGCCGGAGCGGTACTTTTTGAACCTAATACAGAGGGTTTAGGGGTTCAAGACGAATATTTAAGAAGCGACGGAACCGGAAGGGAATTTCTTCAAGTACCAGCAGGAGGATCTATAGAGCCAGCAACCTTAGAAACCGTAAAAGCAAAAAAACACTTTGTTTTTCAAGATGGAAAAACCGTTTTTAAATGGGCCGTTTCTAATATGGCAGATGCTTGTGTAAAAGTCTTAAAAAGAAACAAGCTTACTAACGATGATATCGATTGGTTAGGAGCGCATCAAGCAAATAAAAGAATTATTGATGCCACAGCAAGCAGAATGGATTTGGATCCTAGTAAGGTGATGATGAATATTGAAAAATATGGAAACACTACCTCTGCAACGATACCTTTATTATTAAACGATTACGAATCTAAACTTAAAAAAGGAGATAAAGTTATACTTGCTGCTTTTGGAGGTGGATTTACTTGGGGCGCTATTTATATAAAATGGGCTTATAACTCTTAAACGAACTAACAAACATAATTAAAACTTGAATAGTATGGATATTAAAGACATTCAAAACCTAATTAAATTTGTAGCCAAATCTGGTGCAAGTGAGGTTAAATTAGAAACTGACGATATTAAAATCACCATAAAAACTGGTGGAGACGACAAAGCGGAAACGCAAACATTTGTACAACAAATACCAATGGGAGCTATGGCTCAAGCACCAGTTGCTGCACCAATAGTAGTTGACGCTACTCCTGCAAAAGCTGCTGCAGAAGATGACAATTCAAAATATATTACCATTAAGTCTCCAATCATTGGAACTTTATATAGAAAACCTTCTCCAGACAAACCTGTTTTTGTAGAAGTAGGACAAACTATTAATGAAGGAGATGTATTATGTATCATTGAAGCAATGAAACTTTTTAACGAAATCGAATCGGAAGTATCCGGTAAAATCGTGAAAGTTTTAGTAGATGATTCATCTCCAGTAGAGTTTGACCAACCATTATTTTTAGTAGATCCATCATAATCTAAAGTTTAAAGTTTAAAGTTTAGAATTCCAATTTTTTAACTGGAAGGATAGACAGATAAACGTATAAACTTCTAAACTCCATAGAATTATGTTCAAAAAAATACTAATTGCCAATAGAGGTGAAATTGCATTACGTGTAATTAGAACCTGTAAAGAAATGGGCATTAAAACAGTTGCTGTATATTCTACAGCAGATGCAGATAGCCTTCACGTTAAATTTGCAGACGAAGCCGTATGTATTGGTCCAGCTGCAAGTAGCGAATCGTACTTAAAAATGTCTAATGTCATTGCAGCTGCAGAAATTACCAATGCAGATGCAATACATCCAGGATATGGTTTCTTATCCGAAAATGCTAAATTTTCTAAAATTTGTGAAGAGCATAATATAAAATTTATTGGTGCTTCCGAAGAAATGATTAATAGAATGGGTGACAAGGCGAATGCCAAAGCAACCATGATAGAAGCAGGAGTGCCATGTGTACCCGGAAGTGAAGGTATCATAGAAGATTTTGCAGATTGCGAAAAAACAGCCTTAGAAACTGGCTATCCGGTAATGCTTAAAGCATCTGCTGGTGGTGGTGGAAAAGGAATGCGTGCAGTCTGGAAAGCCGAAGACCTTAAAGAAGCTTGGGATTCTGCAAGACAAGAATCTAAAGCAGCATTTGGAAATGATGATATGTATATGGAAAAGCTTATTGAAGAGCCTCGCCATATCGAAATTCAAATTGTAGGAGATTCTACTGGTCGTGCTTGTCATTTATCGGAAAGAGATTGCTCTATTCAACGTCGTCATCAAAAATTAACGGAAGAAGTACCTTCTCCTTTTATGACCAAAGCGTTACGTAAAAAAATGGGGGAAGCTGCTGTTAAAGCAGCTGAATATATTAAATACGAAGGCGCAGGAACCGTAGAATTTCTAGTAGATAAACACAGAAATTTCTACTTCATGGAAATGAATACACGTATACAAGTAGAACACCCAATTACAGAACAAGTAATAGATTTTGACCTTATACGCGAACAAATTATGGTCGCTGCAGGTGTGCCAATTTCTGGTAAAAATTATTTACCACAATTGCACTCTATAGAATGTCGTATTAACGCCGAAGATCCTTATAATAACTTTAGACCTTCACCAGGAAAAATAACAACATTACACGCTCCTGGAGGACATGGAGTACGTTTAGATACACACGTGTATGCAGGGTATAGTATTCCGCCAAACTACGACTCTATGATTGCAAAGTTAATTACAACCGCGCAAACTAGAGAAGAAGCTATTAATAAAATGAAACGTGCTTTAGACGAGTTCGTTATCGAAGGAATAAAAACAACGATTCCTTTTCATAGACAATTAATGGATCATCCAGATTATTTAGCAGGAAACTATACGACTAAATTTATGGAAGATTTTGTGATGAAACCACAAGCAGAAGAAGACTAATTGAAGTATGCTTCTAGACATTAGACTAGAAGGTTAAAAATATATGGTCGTTCCTTTAAAAAGGGAAACAAAAAACTCCGAAAGCAATTTCGGAGTTTTTTTATACCTTAGTTTAGGGAAAAGGATGTTTCAATTAAAGTGATAATTTGTGGTACTTCATCTATTTTAAAATGAAGCTTAAAATGAAAAGTACCATCGTCTTTTTTATGAATTTCTAATTGGCCGTTAGATACTTTATAATAACCTGTTTGCCCTCTACAGAAACACAGTCTTGCAAATAGTAATTTTACCGTACTTAAATCGTTATCATTAAGTTCGATGTCTTTTATGTTTTGAGGTAATTCGGCATAAATGAATTCGCTATACTGACCATCCTGTGTATTTGCAATTTCATTTCTTTTATAGGTAAACTTTAAAACATTTGACTTTCCTTCCGTTAAAACGGGATATAATGCACCAATAGCATCTTGTTTTATCTGTAAAAATTTGTTTTTAATTACTTCGAAAGAACAAATGCCATCATCAGGACAAGTAGAGTCCATCGTTTTTAAATTCGTTTGCAAGTTACTTTCTTTACTGGTTTTACAAGCTGTTGTAAGGAATAGAACAAAGAATAATATGTTAAATAAATACATTTTTTTCATTGTTTGAGAAGGTTTTTTACGAATTAACTCTAAAATTTTTGTGTTTTAGAAATATCAGACTAACTTTAAAAGATTAAAATAAGACTTTTTATTATGAAAAAAAAATACTTGAGAAATGTTTGCTTACTTTTTACAGTGGTAATGTTTTCAATAAGTGCATTTGCACAAAAACAATCTTCCATCTGGTC
>JAGPUY010000248.1 GCA_018067265.1 Oceanihabitans sp.
GTTTTAATGTTATTAGTGGTGTAATGGCTATAGTTTCAAATTGGGCTTCTATTTTAAAGCTTTTTACTAGTTCTTTAACTGCCAAAATCATTTCAAACATAGCAAAGTTATTTCCTATACATTTTCTTGGTCCTGCTCCAAATGGAAAATATTGTGAGGAGAATTTTCTACTTCCTTCCGCAAAACGTTCTGGCATAAACGTTTCTGGTTCCTCCCATAAATCTGGATGACGATGTATTTCGTACACCGAAAACAACAAATTGGAACCTGCTTCTAAATTCAGATTATTAAAACTATCTGGCTTCACGTTTACACGATCTATAAAATAAGCTGGTGGATACAATCGCATCCCTTCTTCTATTACTTGTTGCGCAATCTTTGAAGATGTGATTTGCGTCATTAAATCATCCGTTTCAGCAGCTACTCGTACTAACTCCTCATGAATTTTATCTTGCCATTCGGGATGCTTCGCTAATAATTGAAAGATAAAGGTTAACGCATTTGATGTAGTTTCATGTCCAGCGGTAAACAGAATAAGAATTTCATCGATTAGTTGCTCTTCTTCCATGGCTTCACCATCTTCATATCTAGCATCTAAAAGCATGTCTAATAAATCGTTTTGCCTTTCGGCGGAAGACTTTCGATCATTAACAATACGTCTTAATATATTACGAGCTTCTGTAGTTAAGGCTAACTCTTTTTTTAGTTGGCCACTTAACTTGAACCACCACCCTAAATAGGGCTGACGTAATTCCTTTATCAACATTTTTTGTCCAGATTCTGTAATATGCTGTAACCTATTAATCTCTTCCTGATTTACAGCACTACTGAATAAGGATTTAACCACCGTTTGAAATGCTAAATCATTAAATATTGGGAAAACATCTATGGTTTGGTTTACTGTGACTTTTGTGTATTCGGAAAGAATAGCTTCACGAATGCTATCTAATAAATTATTTAATTGATTTTTATGAAAAGCTGGCTGAATGAGTTTGCGTTGTTTTCGCCAATGTTCTCCTTCGGAAGTCAGTAAACCCTTACCCACATATTTCACTAAATCTTCGGTTTGAATCTTAGATTTAATAAAATTCTTTTGATTTTTCTGAAGCGCATATTCTGCTAATGCCGCATCCCGACAAAAAACAACCTCAGACTTAAAACCTATTTTCAAACAAAAAGTATCGCCTAACTTTTCGAAATATTTATGATGAAAAGGCAAGGGGTTTTTAAGAATTTCTAAGGAATGCTTAACAAAACTAAAAAGAGAAACTTCTGGTATTTTTTTATTCATTTATATTTTATAAATAGTTTCTATTTTGTTTTGTGTTCCTCTTTGCATTAACGATTGAGCAATTGTTGGAGCTCATCTCTGATAGCGACTTGCAAAAGCCTGCCTGCCGGCAGGCAGGCGTGACCAACCGAAGCTTTTTTTAGCGAAGGTTGAGAATGCCCTAAAATAAACCGCCTTGTGTTGGCCCTTTTACTCTTCCTAAATGTTTATACGCAAGTTCGGTAACTTCTCTTCCACGAGGTGTTCGCATAATGAATCCTTGTTGAATAAGAAAAGGTTCATATACTTCTTCGATAGTTTCTGAGTTTTCACTAACAGCTGTTGCTAATGTGGTAATACCAACTGGTCCTCCTTTAAACTTATCGATTAAAGTGGTAAGTATTTTATTATCCATTTCATCCAAGCCATGTGCATCTACATGCAATGCTTCTAACGCATAACGAGCAATTTTAATATCTATGCTACCATTCCCTTTAATTTGAGCAAAATCACGCACACGACGCAGTAATGCATTTGCTATTCTAGGTGTTCCTCTACTTCTTCCTGCTATTTCGATGGCAGATTCCATGGAGATTGGCACCTCTAATATTTCGGCACTACGTTGTACTATGGTCGTTAATAATTCTGTGTTATAATATTGTAGTCTACTTTGTATTCCAAAACGCGCTCGCATTGGAGCAGTTAATAATCCAGAACGTGTGGTTGCACCAATTAAGGTAAACGGATTTAGATTTAATTGTACCGTTCTGGCGTTTGGTCCAGACTCGATCATGATGTCAATCTTAAAATCTTCCATTGCAGAATACAGGTATTCTTCTACAATTGGACTTAGACGATGTATTTCATCTATAAATAACACATCACGTTCTTCTAGATTGGTGAGTAGTCCTGCTAAGTCACCAGGCTTATCTAAAACAGGTCCGGAAGTAACTTTAATTCCAACTTCTAACTCGTTGGCTAGAATGTTTGCTAAGGTCGTTTTCCCCAATCCTGGAGGTCCATGAAAAAGCGTATGATCTAATGCTTCACCACGACCATTTGCAGCTTGCACAAAAATCTGAAGATTTTCTAATACTTGTTCTTGCCCTGTAAAATCGGCAAAGGACAATGGTCTTAACTTTTTTTCGACGTCTAATTCTCCTGGTGAAAAATTATCGTCCGTTGGATCTAGGTTTTCGTTCATGCTTACTTTCCACGAAAGTGGGAATCTAGTACTGGTTAAAGATTAAAGATTCTGAAACAAGTTCAGAATGACAAAGAAGTCAAAACAAATATAATGAAAAAGACCTTTGGAATATTATATATATCCAAAGGTCTTTTCTTAATTGTTATGATGTTCCTGTTTATACAGGTATATCTTAGTGTTGCAGTTCTTCTTCACCTTCTTTTAAAGGAACGTTTTGAGGAACGAAATCTTCATCATGTCCTGGTTTAGAATAGTCATAAGACCATCTGTAAACGTGAGGAATATCTCCTGCCCAGTTACCGTGTATATGTTTCACTTCTGTAGTCCATTCTAGCGTAGTTGCTCTCCAAGGATTCTTCTCTGCTTTCTTACCAAAGAACATACTGCTAAAGAAGTTGTATAAATAGATTACTTGTACTGCTCCACCAATTAATGCAAAAACCGTAATGATTACATTGGTATTTGCTAAATCATCAAATAATGGAAAGTTAGAGTTTGTATAATAACGTCTTGGTAATCCAGCCATTCCAATAAAGTGCATTGGGAAAAACACCCCATAAGCACATATTGCAGTTATCCAGAAGTGGATATAACCAAGATTTTTATTTAACATTCTACCAAACATTTTTGGATACCAATGATAAATTCCAGCGAACATTCCGTAAAGAGCGGATATACCCATTACTAAGTGGAAATGCGCAATTACAAAATACGTATCGTGCACGTTAATATCTAATGC
>JAGPUY010000251.1 GCA_018067265.1 Oceanihabitans sp.
CAGTTGTATTTGATGTTTAAATGCTGTTTTTTGAATTTCTAAATTAGATGTATCCCAATACAAATCAATTCCAATTTCACCTACTGCATAAAAATGCCGCTTGGCAAGCATCTTTTCGACATGTTTCAATTCTTCTTTATAATTTTCTTTTACGTGTGTTGGATGCAAACCCATCATTAAATGTACATTCTCAGGGAAATCTGCTTCCAGTTGCAACATAGATGCTGTATACGTAGAATCTATTGCAGGAATAAAAAAACGAGTAACATTTGCGGCAATGGCACGTTGCACCATTTCGTTTCTATCTCCATCAAAATCCTCGCTATATAAATGTGTATGTGTATCTGTAATTATCATTTTGCAAAAATAGCTAATAACTTCTGCTTATTATTCTAATTTATTTAAAAGCTCTTGCGCTTGACGATAATAGTCTGCCCCTTCTGGAACTTGTTGTAACCATGTTATAGCTTCTTCTTCTTTGTCTTGCTTAAAATTACTTAGTCCTAAATACCAAATAGCTCTGTTTTTATAGGCCGAATCTCCTATGGCCATATCTTGTAATATTGGCTCTGAGATTTCAAACTTATCCAACTCAATATTCGTTACTGCATAGTATAATTGATATTCTTTATTTTCTGGATCTTCATCTAATAAGGTTTCTAAATAACCGGAAGCTTTTTCGTATTCCTTATTATTAAAAGCTTTTGTTGTTTTAATTAACAAACCAATGTTTCCGCCTCTAACGGTTAGATCTATAATGCCGTGCTCGTTATAATCACTATAACTAGGTTGGTTCATTTTATTAAATGTAACAATACCAAATAGTAAAACAACACATGCTGCAACCGCATATTTTAACAGGCTAAATGTTGTCGATTTTTTATTTCCTTCGGAAGTGCTTTGCGTTTTATTAAAGTGCTGATTAGAAATAGACTTTAAATTCTTCTTAAAAGCATTTGTTTCATCTTCGTTTTTAATGGTATGTTCTAAAAAACCGGATAATTCTTTATAAGTGTTGAAGCTTTCCTGAAAAGCAGCATCCGTTTCCAATCTATGTTCAAAAGTCGTTTTTTCGTCTGCAGCTAATTCTTCAGCTAAATAGGCTTCAAATAATATATAATCTTCTTCTTTCATCTTTCTAATAATTAAGTTGGTTAAACTGGGGCGACTCTTGAACCATCTTGGTCAATTTACCAATACATAAAGATTTCTTTTTTCTAGCATAGGCATACGTTACACCTAAACTTTTGGCAACTTCTTCCATCGACTTTATTTTAAAAGTTGCTTTTAATAGATCTTTACATGCATTCCCTAATTTTTGAAACATGGTATTAAACAATTCTTGTTTTTCACCAAATAAAGAGGTTTCGAAAGCTAATTCTTGTGAGTCGTCATCTTTAGATAGTACTTCTTCATTAATTGTTACCTCTTTATTGGTTTTCTTTTTTAATTCATTTAACCATTTACGTTTACATAGTAGAAAAAAGTAAGCATCAAAAGGACAAGTTAATTGTAGTTTTTTTTGACTAGCCTGATTATATATCGTTATTAATGTTTCTTGAATAACATCTTGTGCTTGGTCTGCATCTCCACTATTCTGTTTGATGTAATTAATAACCTTGGGCACAAAGGTATCATAGATAGCCTGTATAATAAAGGAGTTGTTTTTAAGTAATCCTTCTATATATTTTTGGTCTTCGTGTATTTTCTTTTCACTCATAAACCTTTTGTTTTCGGTTGATTGCCAACGAATTTAAAAAAACTTTACAAAAAAAGGGTAACAATTTTTAAATGCTTTTGATATAAGGTTGTAAAAGCCAAAATGGCAAACAAGAAAAGAAACAAATTATAAAACCATAAACATTTAGAAATTATGAGAAAATCAATTTTAATTATCACAACAGTAGTATTCGGATTATTAAACCTAAATGCTACGACCATCAACAAGAACCTTAATACAACAACTAGTATAGAAATTGCAAAAGACGATTTAATACAAGTCTATGATTGGTCCGTAAAAACTACAAATGGCGAATTTTCGGGAACCGCATTAAGCTTATTTGATGCAAAACGAATGGCAAACATTGTTGGTCAAGCAGAAGTCGTTCTAGAAAGACAAATAAACAGCTATTATATGCTTGCTAGTGAGCTAAACAAAAAAGAATCTAGACGGTACTACTGGGAAGTAAATAGTGAAACCGCAAAAGCACAAGGATTTGCTTCTACAGAATTTACTGCGAAAAGAATGATTCAATTAGTAGCAAAAGGAGACATTATTAACTACAAAATTATAGCAAGTAGCCCGAAATAAAAAAATAATCTAAAAACTGGGTAACAAAAGGAGTGCCCAGTTTATATAAACATGTATAACAATTAAACCTATAAATTATGAAGCATTTAAAACAACAAGTAAACATTAGAAATGTAGTAAACAACACATTAAAGCGAGTCTTTGGAAGCTTAATTTTCGCAACTATATTATTTACAAGCTGTAATCCAGATGACGATGGCACTTCTAGCACAGTACAATACGTGCCAGATGCAGATGCATTTTCAGCATTAAAAGATCAAGCTTTAGAAAATGCAACACAAACCTTTCAGTTTAACTCAGACGATGGAAACATAACTCTTACATCGGAAGCTGGAGTGCAAATAAACATTAATGGAGATTGCTTAACCTTAAATGGAAACGAAATAACAGGACAAGTAGATATTGAATTTGTAGAACTGTTTGAAAAAGGAAACATGTTAACCACCAACAAACCTACCATGGGAAAATTACCAAATGGAGATAAAGCTTTATTAATTTCTGGTGGTGAATTCTTTATCGAAGCTACACAAAACGGAAATGTATTGGCTACAAATTGTAATTTACAATTAGTAATTCCTGCTAATTTAACTGGAGATCCAGATCCAGCAATGACTTTATGGGAAGGCCAAATTGACAATGAAGATAATCTAACTTGGGAAGAATTAATACCTGGTGTAGATGACGGAGAAGTGTTTGTTGAAGGGGATTCGTATTATGGTTTTCTTGGTTTTGGTTGGACAAATGTAGATCGTTTTTATAGCGACACTAGACCAAAAACACCAATTCAAGTACAACCTCCAGTTGGTTATACAAACGTAAATAGTGCGGTGTATTTATCTTATGATGGTGAAGCTCCTGCATTAGCTAATCTAGATACTTTTGATAATGCATCCAATATTTTTAGTGAGCATTACGGACAAATACCAATTGGATTAGCATGTCACGTTATTTTTGTTACCGAAGACAATGGCGTTTGGAGATATGCAATAAAACCTGTTACCATCCTTGCTAACCATGTAATTACTTTTACATTGGAAGAAACAAACCTAGGATCAGAAGCCGGTTTAACAGCATTAATAAATGCGCTACCATAAACAAAATGTAATCCTTTTAAAAAGAGCAGAGAATCTATTTTCTGCTCTTTTTGTAGTTTCCACTAAATAAAAAATACGCTTTCATACTACCAATAAAACCTTTAATAGATTGAAACTATCCCTTTATAAAACCGTAAGCTAATGCTAACATGATTTAAACTATATTGGTCTTCATTAGAAATTATCTTATTTTGTATCTTTAAATGCTTTAATCTAACTTATATGAAATTTACTACATTATTATGTTGCCTTATTTTCTCTTGGCATTCGTTTTCTCAAGAAACAAAGCAAATAGATACTTTACGAAGAGTAGCAATTATTGAATATAACACCAATGGAAATGACGTAAACTTCACTCCAAACGCTCCAGAACTCAATCAAATTGCGGGAGCACCAAAAGCATTTTATAGCCATTACTGGGAATTTGGCGATGGCGAATACAGCAAAGAAGCCAACCCGAAGCATACCTACAAAAAAGCTGGAGAATACGAAGTAAAACTATGGTCTACCAACAATTACGATACCGGAAAACCACCAACTTCTAGACCCAAAAAACTAAGCATGTCTAAAGATGCAGATCCAAATAGCTATACCGAAATTGCAAGTATGACCAGTAATTTAGAGTTACAACGCAATACAGAGCCAATGCCTGAAGAAGAAATTGTGGTGATAATGAGTTATAAAAACACAAAAGATTATGCGACTAATGGTAAACTGCATTTGTTTTATAACGAACAAAAATACAAAGCCAATAATTTTGAATTAACAGATACCAGAACATACCATAAGGAGAGAGCAAGTCATGCTTCCGACTTTGTTTACACCTATGATTATGACAATCATGAAAGTGTTGTTGCTTCTATTGAAGATAACATAGCCAAGCTACGTGTAAAGTTTCAAGACTCTACCGAAAAACAAAACTTACCACTAACCCTCGAAGAGTCTAAAGCATATTATAAAGACGCAAGTGTTTTAGCGTTTGATAACATGAAACCAAACGAAGAGCGAAACGTCTTTTACACTTTAAAAACAACACCTGAAATGCTTAAAGATACCAGCGCAATTATTTCTGTTCGTGGTGTGTATATTCCAGATGACAATTTTGATAACCACAATGTAAAAGAAATGGAAATGGAGATTGTAACCTCTCATGATCCTAATAAAATGTCCACCTCAGCTACATTTTTAAATTACAGACTGGTTAGAAATAAACGACCAAAATTTAAAATAAGATTTCAAAATAATGGTGAAGGTCCTGCAAGTACTATTCGTTTAGAAACAGACATTCCAGATATGTTTGATAAAACTTCTATTCGTGTAGAAGACATGTATCCCAAGTGTAAAATTTGTCCGAAACGCGAAGTAGCATACAGTTGCCTAGATACTACCTTTACAGAAACGCAGGCAATATTTACTTTTAAAAACATCTACCTTCCGGGAAGCGAACAGAAAAACGTTAAAGAATATGACTCTACCAAAGGTTTTGTAAAATACAGTATAAAGTTTGGTGAAGACTTTCATAAGCAAAAAACCAAAAGTAAAACCGCTATCATTTTCGACAAAAACGATCCTATTATAACCAATTATTCTACCACACGATTTCTGCCTGGTATTTCTATAGGAGCAAAAGTGGGTTACAATGCGTATGCGAATTTAGACAATTCTAAAAGTTACTTTTTAGGCGCAACAGTATCTCCTTACAAATCGTACAAATGGTATTGGCAAGTAGAATTGCTAAATAGTTTTCATAGTTATGACGGTACTAAAACAGTAACCGTACGAGAAATAGATGCTCCTGATTTTATTGGCAGAGAACGAACTACAATTTTAGACACTTATAATAATGTAGATTGGGAAATCCCTGTTTTAGCAAGGTATAACGTAAATAATTTTATTGGATTGGGAGCAGGTTTACAAGGAGCCTTTACCCTTAGCGAAAAGACGACTAATGAAACCACTATAGAACGTGCAGAAATTATTAATGGTATCGATTATGGTCCATATAGTTTTATAAGCGAGTCTTCTAACAAGTCCAGTAATTCTTTTAATAATTTTAGAACCGGATTATTATTGGAAGCCACAGCAGGTTTTGCTAGAATTGGCCCAAGCGTTGGTGCTCGTTATGTGATTAACTTTAAAGAAGACTTTAATTACTGGCAATTTTATGCCATATGGAAATTCTAGAGCCTAAGGTTCTTCAAGCAATCCACTCCTGCGTTAGTAATTTTTAAATTTTAAAATGAATAAATACACCTTCATTCTTTGTTTTTTTATCTTCGGAAATATTTTTTCTCAAGATCTTGAAAATGCAATTTATGATGCCACGGAAGCTTTTAATGCCAATAAAACGGAAGCTTCTTTGCTTCATTTGAATGAGAAAATTAGTGTTTTTGAAAACCAAATAACTACCAACGATGCCTATTTTGCATTCATAAATTTACTAGCCAATAAAGCCTATTATCTAGACAAATCTAATCAACAGCAACAAGCAATTACAACCTATGAAAAAGGGTGGACTTTATATAAAAAGCATCAGGTTTACGATTATGATATTACGGAGTATTGCTTAATTCCGTTAGGTACATTATATCACAAAACAAAAGATTATGCCAATGCCGAAAACATTATCAAGCAATATCTTTTTCTTGCCGAAAAGCAAAACAATAACCACCAAAAAATAGCTGGAACTATAAACCTTGCGAATCTATATCAATCTATTGGTAGTTATACCTTAGCGAATGAAACAGCAAATAAAGGCTTACAATTTAAAAACATAAAAGCCCAGCAGTTAAGAAGCCTAAAAACCTTAAAATCAAGAAGTGCTTTATTTTTAAATAAGGACATCATCCTTATAGACAAAGGAGGAATTACTTCTGGCGGATTTAATAAAGAATCGGAAATAGACATTACTTTAAAATACGAAGAAGCTCTAAAAAACAAAGACTATAAAGTAGCGCAAAAAAACTTAAATAAAATAATAAACCAAAAGTCAAGAAGCCTAACCTCATCTAGAGATTTTGCTAAATTAGCTTTTCAAGAAGGGCAACTTTCCTTTTTATTAAAAGACACGCTACAAGCAAATAAACAGGTACATGCCGCTTTAAAAACATTGCTTCCAGGATTAGAAGATAAAAAACTACCAAACAAAGACGCGTTATATCCAGAAAACACCTTTATCGATATTTTTGATTTATTAGCCGAATTGCAAACCAGTCCTGAAAAAGCTTTAGCCTATTTCGATTTAAGTTTCCATGCTTCGTCTTTGATCGAAAAAAATATTACTTCCCAAAAAGGGCAACTTATTAATCTTTATGCGAACAGAGTACGAAGTGAAAAATGCTTAAATATCTTATACCAATTACAAACCACAAATACTGCAAACTATACAGAACGTGCTTTTAATTATGCCGAAAGTCAGAAAGCAAGTATTTTAAAAGATATTAAAAACAAAAACTCGCTACTTCAACTCCATCCAACAGACAGCGTATTACTTAAACAGAATTCGCTAATTAAGCAAGAAGAACAGCTAACCAATAAACTAATAAAGACACCTATTAATAATGCTTCTGCTGAAGAAAAAAACACATTAAGACAAGAACTTAACGCGATTAGTATTGCTTTAAAAAAGCTAAATACTAGCATAGACAACAAATATGCGGTCTACAAAAAAGAGGAATCTATTCATTTTAAAAAACTAAAAGAGAAACTAACAAAAGACAATGCGGTTTTAGTCGAATATTTCTATGGGAAGCACCACATCTATCAGTTTATATTTTCAGGCGAAACAGCAAGTTTTAATCGCATAGCATTAAAGGAAGAAACGAAGAACTTGATTTCTACGTTTGTGAATTATTTTCAGAAAAGCGCCACCATAAACAATGACATCCCGAAGTTTACAAAAGATGCCTTTTCTCTATACAAAACACTTTTACTGGAAGGTTTATCAGATAAAGAAAATGTGATACTTATTCCGGATAGCAAATTAAATTTTATTCCGTTCGATGCTTTATTAACTAGCAAAACGGAAAGTACCTCTTATGCTAGCATGCCATTTCTGGTTAAAAAACACAAACTCGTTTATAACGCAAACGCTTCTTTATATATAAACGAAGTACATCCAAAAAAAAGCAAAAAGGTTCTTGGCGTATTTCCGGTTTTCGAAGATACAAATCAAGAATTAATACACTCTAAAGAGGAAGCCGAAAACATAGAAAACATTATGGATACAGCGCTTCTTTTAAAAGAGCAAGCAACCAAAAATAGTTTTATTAATAAAGCCCCAAACTATGCTATACTTCATTTATCCACACATGCAAAAAGTGGTAATTTTTACGAACCAGCAAGTATAGAGTTTTATGATGAAACCTTAAATATTAATGAATTATACGGACTGAACATGAATGTAAACTTGGTGGTCTTAAGCGCTTGTGAAACCGGAGTTGGTGCATTACAAAAAGGTGAAGGCGCATTAAGTATTGCAAGAGGTTTTCAATATGCTGGAGCAAATAGCGTTTTGTTTTCCCTATGGCAAATCAATGATTTATCTACCTCGCAGATTATGACTTCGTTTTATAAAAACTACCATAAGCATGATTCTGAATTTATTGCAAATAACACTTCAAAACTAGAATACTTAAATAATGACAAAATAGCCAACATTAAAAAATCACCTTATTATTGGAGTGCTTTTGTTTATTATGGTAGTGTAACGCCAAAAACAGAAACATCTTTCTTATTATATGGTATTATTGGCTTGCTTTTTATAGTATTACTTGTATTTTTATTCCTCCAATTAAACAGAAAAAATTAATGAAAACTTTACAAGAGTTTTTAGGGAAGCAAGAGTATTTAAAAATAAAGCTTAAGCTTACTAGAACAAATCATTTTGAAGTTAAGGCCTCTATAAATGGTGTTAAAGGGCTTTTTATTTTAGATACTGGAGCATCTAGTTCCTGTGTTGGTTTTGAAGCTATAGAAACTTTTGGACTGAAGGTAAAAGATTCTGAAATTAAAGCAGCCGGTGCGGGTGCTACAAATATGCTCACCCAAATTTCTAAAAAGAACAAATTAAAAATAGGTCGTTGGAAAAATGAAAAAACGGCACTTATACTTTTTGACCTTACACATGTTAACACTGCGCTTACCAATCATAATGCAAAACCAGTAGATGGTATTATTGGTGCAGATATATTAAAAAAGGGAAAAGCGATCATAGATTACGAAAAGAAACATTTGTACTTAAAAAAGCCTTAAATAACTAAACAAATTTCTTACATTTACGAGTAATAGCAACTATTACTCCCTCTTAATTAATGAACACTTCTATAATAATAGCAGACGATCATCCACTAATGCTTCGTGGCATTCAAGATTTTTTAACATCTAAAGGTTTTAATATCTTAGGAAGTGCTCCAGACGGACAAGCGGCGTACAATCTTATTGTCAAAGAAAAACCAGACATTGCACTTTTAGACATACGAATGCCTTATATGACTGGGTTAGAAGTAGCCGAAAAGTGCAAAAAAAACAATATTGAAACTAAAATAATTTTAATCACTTTTGATAAAGAAGAGGAAATTTTTGATAAAGCAAAAGCGCTTGGTATTTATGGGTATATATTAAAGGAGTTTGCTATTGAAGAAATTGAAACATGTATTGCACATGTAGAGATGGATGAGCCTTATTTTAGCGAAGAAATTGCAGACTACCTTAATAAATCTGATTCCACCGTAGACACCAGTGTGCTTGAAAACCTTACCAAATCAGAAAGAAGAGTTGTTCAATTTATTGCAGAAAACATGACTAGTCAACAAATAGCAGATACCCTTTTTATTTCTGTTAGGACTATTGAAAAGCACCGCTCTAATATTGTAGCCAAACTAAATCTGGACAATAAACCAACTGCGCTATCTATTTGGGCCAATTTAAATAAAGACAAATTTTAACAAAAAATACGTAGAGGTACGTATTTCACATATCAATAACATAATATACCTTTACACTGCTATTAATTCAGTTCTTAGGGAGAATTGTTAAAGGCTCTAGTTTTATCTAAAACTAGAGCCTTATTTTGTTACGATTATTTCTTTTCGCTATAAAAACAGGTATAACTACGTGTTTTTTATATAAACAACACTCTTATCTTTACCCTGCTATTATTCGATTTTTTTTAGGAAATCACTAAAGGTTCTAGTTTGTATAGCTAGAACCTTTTTATTTATAAAACAGATTTCCTCTAAAAATACGTAGAACTACGTATTTCATATATCCAAAACATACTATATCTTTACAGTGCTATTAATCGGTTCTTTAGGGAGAATTGTAAAAGGCTCTAGTTATAATTAAGCTAGAGCCTTTTTTTATTTTATATCCCTATTCTTTCTTTGAAAAATACGTAGAACTACGTATTTCATATATCCTAAACATACTATATCTTTACAGTATGCTATTAATTAGTTTTTAGGGAAAATTATTTTTGCATGAAAACTCTACATTATTATAATGTGGAGTTTTCGCATTTTAATAGATAAAGTTTTTAGTTCTATCCGTATAGCTTTCTAAATTAAAAACGCAGTATTTCCGTTCATCTTATTTCAAGCGCTAAATTATTAATTCAGATATTTTTAGCCCAAAAACAACCAAACACTAACAAAACCAACGTGTTACAACCTATTTAGAAGAGGAAAATCACGAAAGTGCAATGAAAAAAAATACGTAGAAATACGTATTTTATTTACGGTTTATGTTTTTTATATTTACAAAGCTATTAATCAATTACTTATAAAGGGGAAACTCGACACACTGTAGTCTAAAAATGCTACAGAGTTTAAAATTCAGAAAGAAATGGAAAACACTCTAGAAATGGAAAACAACCTAAATTTCACACACAAACTACTTATCGCTGGTCTAGTTGTACTAGTTATTACAATAATATTAGTAAACATTTATGTGAATTTCTTTTAGTTTTATTATAGTTATTTAAACAAAAAAAGCGCGATTTTAGGGATATCGCGCTTTTTTATTTAATATACTTTAAAAATCTTACATTTCTAAAGCCTTCTTAATATCGTTATTCATTAATAATTCTGTTGGGTTTTCTAGCGCTTCTTTAATAGCTACTAAGAAACCTACAGATTCTTTACCATCAATAATTCTATGATCGTAAGATAATGCCAAATACATCATTGGGTGTATTTCTACTTTACCAGCAACAGCAATTGGTCTTTCAATAATATTATGCATTCCTAAAATGGCACTTTGTGGTGGGTTTATAATTGGCGTAGATAACATACTTCCAAAAACACCTCCATTCGTAATGGTAAATGTACCACCTGTCATTTCATCCACAGTAATTTGACCATCTCTTGCACGAAGCGCTAAACGCTTTACTTCAGACTCAATACCTCTAAATGATAAATTCTCCGCATTTCTAATAACAGGAACCATAAGTCCTTTTGGACCAGAAACTGCGATAGAGATATCTACAAAATCATAGGTTAGCATTTCTTTTCCGTCTATCATAGAGTTTACAGAAGGATACATTTCTAATGCTCTTACTACTGCAAGTGAAAAGAAACTCATAAAACCTAAGCCAACGCCATGCTTTGCTTTAAAGTCTTCTTTATATTGATTACGCAAAGCAAAAATAGGAGTCATATTAACTTCGTTAAACGTAGTTAACATGGCTGTGGTGTTTTTCACTTCTACTAAACGTTCTGCTACTTTTCTGCGTAACATAGACATTTTGCTTCTAGAAGAACCTCTATTCCCACCAGTTGGTGTTCCCATAGATGGAACCGCTTGTACGGCATCTTCCTTAGTTACTCTACCATCTTTTCCAGTTCCAGTAATCGCAGAAGCTTGCATTCCTTTTTCAGCTAAAATCTTTTTTGCTGCAGGACTTGCTGTTCCTGTTGCATACGTTTCCGTTTTAGGAGATTCTGCTTTTGGTGCTTCCGCCTTAGGTGCTTCCGTTTTTGCTTCCGCTTTTGGTGCAGCTCCACCTTCTGGTTTTGCAGCACTTGTATCGATTAAACATACTACTGCTCCAACAGCTACAGCATCCCCTTCTTCTGCTTTAAAAGTAATTGTTCCGCTAGCTTCAGCAGGTAATTCTAATGTTGCTTTATCGCTATCTACTTCTGCAATAGCTTGGTCTTTTTCTACATAATCACCTTCTTCAACTAACCATGTTGCTATTTCTACTTCTGTAATAGATTCTCCTGGTGAAGGAACTTTCATTTCTAAAATCATGCGCTATAATTTTATTTTATATTATCTCTGATTATTTTTTGTTTTATCAAACACGAAATCAATAACTTCTTGATGACGTTTTTTAGATCGTACCGAACTACCAGCTGCTGGCGCTCCATAAGGTCTTCTACTTGCTGCTCTAAACGTTTTTGCTTCGTCTAAATGCATTAACATATGACTATAAGCTCCCATATTTCTTGGTTCTTCTTGTGCCCATACGATATCGTCTGCATTTGTATATTTACTTAATACTTTACGAATCTCTTCTACTGGTAATGGGAATAATTGTTCAATACGCACTAAAGCAATATCTTCTCTTTCCAAATTACCTTGTTGTTCTAATAAATCATAATAGAACTTTCCGGTTACAAAAACTACCGTTTTTACTTGGTCTGCTTTTGCTTTTTTATCATCTATTAGCATTTGGAAACTTCCGTTTGCCATTTCATCGACACTAGATACTACTAATGGATGACGTAATAAACTTTTTGGTGTAAATACAATTAATGGTTTTCTGAATTTTGCTTTCATTTGTTTACGTAACAAATGGTACATATTTGCCGGAGTAGTACAATCTACTACAAACATATTATCTTTTGCACACATTTGAAGATAACGCTCCATACGTGCCGAGGAATGCTCTGCTCCTTGCCCTTCATATCCATGTGGCAACAACATTACTAAACCATTTTGCAACTTCCACTTATCTTCTGCTGCTGTTATGTATTGGTCTAACATAATTTGTGCTCCATTACTAAAGTCCCCAAATTGTGCTTCCCAAATGGTTAATGTTTTTGGACTTGCCATTGCATAACCATAATCGAAACCTACCACACCATATTCGGATAGTAGTGAGTTGTATATAAAAAAGCGTCCTTGTGTATCACTTAGATTATTGTGTAATATAATTTCTTCTTCGCTGTCCTCTACTTTTACAACGGCATGACGATGTGAAAAAGTTCCACGCTCGACATCCTGTCCAGAAATTCTAACATCGTAACCTTCTTCTAAAAGTGTTGCGTATGCCAAATGTTCTCCCATTGCCCAATCCAATCTGTTTTCGTCAAACATCGTTTGTCTAGATTCGATAAGGCGAGATATTTTACGAATGAATTTTTTATCCTTCGGAAGGTTAGAAAGCACTTTAGTAATTCTTGCTAATTCTTCTGTAGCATACGTAGTATCCACAGGTTTCATCATTCCGTCTTCTTCTGAAGTACTATAATTTACCCATTCATTACTCATAAATGGTGTAATTTCTGTCTTCTTGATTTTACGCGAATCTTCTAATTTTTCTTCTAAAGAACTTTTATAATCCTCTTCTAATTTAGAAACATAGGTATCATCTATAACGCCTTCAGCAATTAACTTTTCGGCATATAGGTCTCTAGGATTTCTATGCTTTGCAATTGCTTTATATAATAAAGGCTGTGTAAACTTAGGTTCATCACCTTCGTTATGTCCATATTTTCTATACCCTAATAAATCTATAAATACATCGCGTTTAAATTTCATTCTAAAATGAAGTGCAAATAAAACGGCATGTACTACTGCTTCTGCATCGTCTGCATTTACATGAAGTACTGGAGATAAGGTTACTTTAGCAACATCAGTACAATAGGTACTTGATCTTGCATCTAAATAATTGGTTGTAAAACCTATTTGATTATTTACAACAATATGAATGGTTCCGTTTGTTTTGTAACCATCTAATTGAGCCATTTGTACAATTTCATACACCAAACCTTGTCCTGCAATTGCAGCATCTCCATGCACAATAATAGGTAATACTTGTGATGGATTGTCTGGGTATTTATCGTCTTGTTTGGCTCTTGTTATTCCTTGCACTACTGCACCAACGGTTTCTAAATGTGAAGGGTTTGGTGCTATATTTAAGTTTATCTTTTTTCCTGCATCTGTAACTCTATCGCTAGTCCAACCTAAGTGATATTTTACATCGCCATCAAAAATTTCTTGTTCATAATCTTTACCATCAAACTCACTAAAAATGTCTTTTGCCGATTTACCAAAGATATTTGTAAGCGTACTTAAACGACCACGATGTGCCATTCCCATTACAAATTCTTTTACGTCGTACTCGGAAGCTTTTTCAATTAATGCATCTAAAGCTGGTATTAAGGACTCTCCTCCTTCTAAAGAAAAACGCTTTTGACCAACATATTTGGTATGCAAAAAGCTTTCAAAAGAAACTGCCTCATTTAGCTTTTTAAGTATATATTTTTTCTCTTCTGCAGAAAAACGTGGTTGATTGTCGTTAACATTTAGCTTATTTTGAATCCATTGCATACGCTCTGGGTTTCGAATATACATATACTCTACACCAATAGATTTACAATATATGGCTTCTAAATGTTTGCGTATTTCACGCAATGTTTGGGCACCAATCCCTATAATATCTCCTGCATTAAAAACGGTATCTAAATCGGATTCTGATAACCCAAAATTTTCAATTTCTAATGTTGGTGCGTATTGCCGCCTTGCACGAACTGGGTTGGTTGCTGTAAAAAGGTGACCTCTGGTTCTGTAACCATCGATTAACTTTACCACCTGAAATTCTTTTTGAAGGTTCTCGGGAATTCGTGTTGCAACTGCTTCCACAGTTTCCCCTTCTGTTCCAAAAGTCTCTGAACCAAAATCGTAACCTTGAAAAAAGGCTCTCCAACTAGGCTCTACAGAGTCTGGGTTTTTTAAATATTGGTCGTAAAGTTCAGCAAAGTATGCTGTATGTGCTGCGTTTAAAAAGGAATATTTATCCATTATTTTTTTTGAGAGAATCTAGCTTCAACAAAATTTATTCAAAAATACAACTTTTACTAAAATTAGATGTAGTTTTAGTATATTTATAACATTAAAAATTCAATGTTTTACACAATTATGAATAAATACAGCCCTTTAAGCAAAAAAATTATTGCTTTTCTAGTCTTTTCGTGTTTTGTTGCTGCATCTGTAAAAGCACAAGATAATACTAAGAAACAAAAAAGTGTATTTTGGCAAAAAGTACGTGTTGGAGGCGGTATTGGATTAGGTTTTGGTGATGGCTTTTTTAGTGGCACCTTGGCTCCTAGTGCCATTTACCAGTTTGATGATCAATTTGCTTTAGGTGTAACCCTTAATGCAACCTATAACAAACGTAAAAATTTTTATAAATCGACTATTTTAGGTGGAGGAATTATTGGTTTATATAATCCCATTCCTGAAATACAACTTTCTGGAGAATTTGAACAACTACATGTAAATAGAGACTTTGAAGCTAAATACGTTAGTAATATAGACGATACTTATTGGTCTCCAGCTTTGTTCTTGGGTGCTGGTTACCGATCGCAAAATTTCACTATTGGAATGCGATATGATGTATTATATGATACCGACAAAAGCGTATATGGAAGTGCTTGGATACCTTTTGTAAGAGTTTATTTTTAATCCCATTTAAGTCCTTCTGTGAAGAAGAAAATTAGCTATACTTATTTTTAAACCACACCTTTTGCCATTCCCGTTTCAAAATTAAAAACGAAACGTCTTCTGCCAATTGAAGCGTATCGTTACCATTCAACGCTTTTACTTGTTTTTCTGGCACATCTATAATATACAATAGGTTTAAATACTCGGCAAATTTCTCTTGTATGAGTTTATATACAGTTTCATGAAGCATTAATTTTAAACTTGCAGGTAGAATTTCTTCATCAAAATCTAAATCTATATTAGCAAACAGAAAATCTTTATTCAGCTGTTTGATTAGTTTTTGATATAGCGCAAGACTGTTTGCTTCTTCAATTAAATCGTTAAAAGTGGTAGGTAGATTCATAAAACAGATTTCCAGCTTTGTGGAGATACAAAAATTATTTATTTAAACATTTCTATTCATTAATTGTTCGCCAAACTGTTTTAATTCATTTTTACTTTCTTCGGAAACTTTTAAAGTGTCTAAAAATGAAAAGGCCTGGTTTGTGTATTTTTTAATGGCTTGTTTTGTCGCTTCTGCAGAACCACTACTTATAAAAAACTCTTTAACCGCTTCAATTTTATCAGAAGTGTCTGTTGGGTTGATACTAAATAAATGCTGCAATTGTTGCTGGTCTTCTTCCGAAGAAAATTCTAATGCTTTTAAATATAAATAGGTTTTTTTATTTTCAATAATATCTCCTCCTACTTGTTTTCCAAAAGTTTCAGGGTCACCAAAAGCGTCTAAATAATCATCTTGCAATTGAAATGCAATCCCTAAATTTTTACCAAATTGATAAATGGTCTTTTGATCTTCTTCTGTTGCTTCTGCTACAATTGCTCCCATTTGCATTGCTGCGCCAACCAAAACAGCTGTTTTGTATTCAATCATTCTTAAATACTCTGCAATGGTAACATCATCGCGCGTTTCAAAATCGATATCATATTGTTGTCCTTCACAAACTTCTAAAGCCGTTTTACTAAACAATTTTGCAAGTGCTTGAAAGGTCTTTGGTTCATAGTTCTCAAAAAACTGATATGCTAAAATAAGCATCGCATCCCCAGAAAGAATACCTGTATTTATGCTCCACTTTTCATGAACCGTTTCTTTTCCTCTACGTAAAGGCGCATCATCCATAATGTCATCATGTACTAATGAGAAATTATGAAACACCTCAATACTTAAAGCGGCATCTAACGCTTTTTCATAGTCGCCATTAAAAATCTCTGCTGTCATTAAAGTTAAAACAGGACGTAATCTTTTACCTCCTAACTGTAATATATAATGAATAGGATCATATAGAGATTCTGGCTCTCGCTTGGAAACAAATTTCTCTAAATAGGAAACGAATGTTTCTTGATAAAATGGAATGTTTTGCATCTGGCAAAAATAAGTGAATTCTAAAAAAATAAAGGCATTCTTTTCGTTAATGTTAAAAAATCATTAAAAC